>CAZZZY010000174.1:0-9748 GCA_964658545.1 uncultured Acetobacteraceae bacterium
TGCTCCCCCTGCCTCCCCTGCAAGAATCTGTATCAATCTTGAGGTGAAATGGTATTACTTGTCTTTATAAGACTTGTAAATGATTGTTGCAAGTTATTAGATATTACTAATCTACCGCGCTCAATCAAAAGCTGCTCATGATTGTGAAAGTACCACCGGGTAAACTAAGGATTTATTTTATCTTGGAGGGGCTGGGGGTGGGGTGTTAGGAACTTTTGCAATAGGTCTATCCTGTGAAGAAGGTAGCTATACTGAGGGCTTTAACCCTTATATTCAAGAATAGATGTGTGTTAAATCAGGAGCCGTAGTTAAAAGCTTTATGCAAGACTCATCCAAGAATAGAGCCTTTCGAGTTGTTCATGCAACCCTGGGACGCATCCGCGTTTCGATTCCTCAACTTAGGTACGATTCAATCTATGCAGATAGATGCTGCCAGTTGGCTAGCTCTCTAGACGGGATTACTAATGTGCGGATCAATCCTGCCGCATCTTCCATGATTGTCAACTATAAACCTGGTGTTCTTGCCAGCCAGGATGTTGAAAACCACATAGCATATTGCATCAGTCAATTAATTCAACTCCATCCTCCAACTCAACAATCTTTGGAATTAAAAAATAGTTCGTCCGAAGTTGAATCTACTGAATCTGGGAAACCAAATTTGAAACATCACATAGTGGAAGAAGTAGATGCAAATATCGGTTCCTTTTTTGGAGAAAAGGTTGGAGAAGTAGTCGGGGAAACGGTAGGAGGTTTTTTACTGGGGGCAGAAGGAGCGAAGATTGGCACAGAGATTGGTGCTTTTATTGGGGAATGTTTGGGAGAAGAAGTTGGTGACGTAATCGGGGAGACTACAGAATCTCATTCAGATCCGAAAAAACACTCAGATATGGCAGAATTGACCGAAATTATTACCTCAGCAGAACGCGAAATTCCCCATACAGTCCAAAAAGCAGTTGGATTGGGGATGGGAATAGTAATTGGTGAAACTGTTGGGGAAGTCGTTGGAGGTATGTTGTTGGGACCTTTGGGTATGGTTCTTGGTGCTGAAGTGGGAGGATTAATTGGTGGGGAGGTTGGGGAAGAATTTGTAGAAATTGCTGAACATAGCAGGGAAATAAGTAGTGATTCCGAAAGTTAAGCACTTCAAAGATTATTTCTGTCTGTAGAATCTCAGTAACTTTAGTTACTGGGAGTGTTAATTAGTTTTGCTCTCTTGCGTCAGAATTACTCTTGTGTCTAAATTAGGTTTTGGTAGATACTTCATTTCCCAGACTTTGAGCAAAATCAGGTATTCGTAGAATGCCTGCAATGTACACCAAGCAAGTCCAGCGTGTCCATCTAAACACCCGCCTAACATAAAATACATATATACAAAGCGTAGCAACGGTCTAGCAGGTAAACGCAAAGATAAATCTTTCAAGGCGCGACGTTTTTCGACTTCCGATTTGCCAAAGAATAAATCTTGCCAGTTGACTTTTCCCTGTTCTAGCTGATATAGCGTTTCTTGAGCTTCATCTGTAGAATAACGGTTATGCTTGTCAATCCAACGGCTCAAACCTTTGCTACAAGTGTAGTGGGGATATGTTTCTTTTAAAAAGCTAGTTGCACCTTCACAAACTTCCCGTTCAGTATGACCATAATCTGTAAACCACACTTTCCCGTGGCAAAAGAGGCGCATTTGGTAACGGGGATACTGTGTGCTGTAGCGAATCCAACGATTCATGAACATGACACGTTCAGCCACGTAGTAACCGATGTAGTCTGGATTCTGACTTGCCTTTTCACATTCTGCGAACAGTTCTGGTGTCATGCGCTCATCAGCTTCGAGAATATAAACCCATTCGTGCTTTGGGGGGATAGACTCTAACATCCAGGTGCGTTGGCGACCGTGGCTTTCAAAAGCGTGTTGGACGACGCGGATAGGATAGCGACTGGCGATTTCTATAGTGCGATCGCTACTGCATGAATCCACAACAATGATGTCATCCGATAGCATCGCTGATTCAATACAAGCAGCAATATCTAGCTCTTCGTTATATGTCAGTATGTAAATTGAGAACATTACCCAAGTTTTATAGCGATTTTACTAACTAAGAATTAGGCGCATGGCAGTATGAGCCGTCATAAAAGAGGAAAGGGGGCAAGGAGCAGGGAGTAAGGGGGAGAATCCCATTAATAATAAATTTAGGGGCTTGAAACCCTTGATTGCTTGGGAATACCAGAATCTTTCTCCCCTGCTCCCCTACCTCTTTGGTCAACAATTATACCTCTTACTGCCATGCCAATAGTGGATTAACGAGCGGTAGCTCTAGGTTTACCACCTTGTAAAGCACCTCTACTTCTTAAGCCTGTCCAGCCGATGATAATGTAACCAATGGATAACAGCAAACTGCTAATTCCAATCCGCAGTCCAGACTTCCAAGCAGTGTCTTTAGCTTGTTGCTCGGCTTCGTCTCTACGCTGGCGAACTTGGCTCAGTTGTTGAGTTCGCAGCGTCTGAATATCTGTTTGTTGTGCGATCGCTTTGTCAAGTGTTTGGGGATCTGTTTTAGCCTTCTTTAGTAACTCTTTGATATTTGCGGGAATTTGAGAGCTTTCAAGTGCTTGCTTATATTTTTGATCATCCTTGAGGATTTCACTAAACTGAGCTTTAGTTTGGCTTCGCAGTTGCTCTAGTTGAGCTTTTCCTTGATCAGTATTCAGTTGGGCTTGCAATTGCGATAACCGATTGTTCAGTTGAGTTTCTGCCTGCTCTGATTCTTGAGCGATGCGGTTGAGTGTTTGAGTCTTAGCTTGATTGACGTTATTGAGGTGCAGGGGAAAAATCAGCAAGAACATCAACCCTAAAATACTTGAGAGGATCACAGAGGGAAATCTTAAATCGATCCCTTGGGGGCGATCGCTTCCTGCATCAGCGCTTTCAATCCAATAGGCAGTAAACAGCAGCCCCAGTCCTACCAGAGGGACAATTCCCCGATCAACTAGCGCTGTTGCTAAGTTGATTTGCCATACCCTATCAGTCGGTTGAAAGGGTAGCAATAGAATCAAAAAGTCCACAAAAAAGGACAAAATGCAGATTATTCCCACTACCTTAACTGTGAGGGCAGTACTCACGGAAGTAAAACGGTTAACCATAGTTTTTCAAACTGGCGGTGAATATGAGTGATTTTCATATTTCAAGTTACTTGAATATTGTGCCCATGTCCGTGACTGTTGTGTAGAAACACAAAGCAGATTCAATACTGGTAAAGGCTATCTGCCTCTTGGTTTTCAACTAGACCACAGTAACATTTGTTATGTACAGTGTCTTCAGAAAATTATTGGTGTTTTAAGATACTAAACTAATACGGTAGTGTGGAGTATGACTCAATGATTACCTCACACCTTGCAGCAAGCGACTAGAAGTCAGCGCTACACAGGCAAAACCCCTTACCCTTAAAACCTTGGTGTTGCGTTGCTTTCCCGCCCTGCAATAAAATACGGTTCAGTTAAAAAAACTAAAAATATCTTAATAGCAATATTTCTTGTTATCGTCGGCTCTAGTATGCTCCTTTGCCGTTCTCATGGTTCCTAAAATGGTAGAAACAATAACACAACGTTTAACCTTACCACCATACTTGCTAGATAGTGTTATCCTTCCTAGTGGTGGTTGCCTAACATTACCTCTGTAATCAAATTGGATTCGCCTAACGCCATTTGACTTTTGTAAGGTCGTTTCCGCGTCTAAGCGCACATTGGCATCTAGGTTATTCCAGTTAGCGTTAGATGGGTTGACTGTAGCAGGATGAACTGCCCATTGAATAATGCCGTTTTGCTCACGAAAGCTGGCTTGCCAAGTCAACTTTTCTTTACTGGCTTGCCTTCGGGCCTGGTGCATAGCAAGGTGGACTTCGTTCTGGGCAGTGTTAAGGCGGCGAGTCTCCACAAAAGCTAGCCAGTTGGATATTCCCATCGTAGCTAATATACCAATTAACACAACAACAACTAACGTCTCTAGTAGGGTAAAACCACTACTAGAGTGCTTATTCAAAAGATTTTTTACATTAACTAGAGACGGTAAATGCACCTGGATATCCATTTTTTTCTTCTGGTCGCTTTTCAACTATCCAGCCGTTAAGCAATGTTTCAGTTTCTTGGGTTCTTGCTTGACGCTGGCTAGTAATACTGTCTAGTAAGGTTGGCAGGATAAGGATTAGGACAATTTTCAGTAACAATTTTAAGGTGAAACTTATATGTTGAAGTCTTGAAGGATCATGAAAAAAATACTTCCATAGAAATCTAGCTGATGCTATACATTTTTGTCCAGTAAACGGCTTTTGTAGGGCTTTACAGGTGAGGTACTTATATAAATTTGCTAGACTTAGATTCCAACTATGCTTTAGTGTTGTTCGGGTAGCGTCTCCTAGATAAGGTCTTTCTTTGTAAGCTTTTTCAAGCACTTGCAAACAGCATTTTTCTTGCCTAACAAGATTGGAAGAAACTGAATTAGGACTTATGCGATACAAGATTTGTACAGATGGTACACATATAAAATTAAACTTAGAGGCTAATCGCAGCCACATATCCCAATCTTGAGCCGCACATAGAGATTCGTCAAAGCCACCTAATGTAATTAAAGCTTTTCTACAAATTAAGGGATTAGAACCATTTTCTAGAAAGTTCTTTATTAATAACTCTTCATAAACATCTCCATTTAAATTAACACGCTTACCTGAAAGTATAAATTCACCATTTGCATTAATATAATCAGTCCAACTGTAAGCGACTTTTGCAGTCGCGTTTTCTTGCAGAGCCTTTAACTGATATTTAAGTTTATTCGGTGTCCAAATATCATCTGCATCTAAGAAACTAACAAATTTTCCAACTGCAAGGTTTAGCCCTCGGTTACGGCTCACGTTTCCGCCAGCATTGGCATAAGAAAATACTTTTATGCGGGGATCTTTAATTTGTAAAATAACATCTAAGGTTGAATCTTGCGAACCATCATTAATTACAATTAATTCCAAGTCAGTAAGAGTTTGATGTAAAACAGATTGAATTGTAGACTTAATAGTATTTTCACTATTATAAGCAGGTATAATCACAGAAACTTTTGGCAACTTCTTCCTAAGTTTGCTCATTTTATATAGCCATTTTATTTTTTAATAATCTATCTAAATTACATTTCAAGTAGTAAAAAGGACTTATCATACTAGCCAAATAAAACTCAATCTCAAAGATTGCAATTAGATTACTTTTTAATTGCCCTCTATACTGAATCAGGTGCTGTAATACTCGGCGTAAATTCCCTAAAACAGTTTTCACGAATACTATTGGTTTTTGCCAATTTTTAGTATTTATCAAGCGTAGCTGGAAAATACACAACCCACAGCCGCGCGCGAGAGTTAGTAGATAATCTCTCTCCAATCGCCAATGTGGTATTTGATGATAAGTATGCATGGTAGGGTTATACCAAATTTGCCAGCCTGCATAATGTATATAAAGCAATGGTTCATAGTCATCACCCTGTACCAAAATTCCAGGCAACTTACCGCTTAAATTAGGTCGCTGTGGTACATTTTCACACCATACTTTTTTCCTGACAACAATCGCTGCACCAGGAGGAAGTCTTAAATTTTCGGCATCAAATAAATGTGGATTTGAGCCATGTTCTCTGATAGCTAAAAAAGCTTGAATTCTTTCAAAATTTTCTGGCGGATTTACTTCAAAATCTCCATGAATCTGTCCACTCCAAGCTCCTGCTTGAGGATGCTCTAATCCAAACTTATATGCTTCCGATAACCAATCAGGTGCAGGTAAGTTATCATCATCTAAAAATGCCATTAGCTCACCTCTGGCTTCACGGACTGCTCGTAGTCGTGCAAAAGCAGCTCCCTGTTCGGTTTCTAGAAAATATCTTAAATGACAGTTTCCATTATATATTTTTTGGTAATTTTGGATTATTTCAGCTGTGTTGTCAGAACTATTGTTATCAACAACAATAATTTCCCAGTTAAGTTTTTCTACTCCCGTCTGGGCTAAGAGTTTATCCAAAATTTTAGGTAAACGGGTTGCTCCATTATATGCAGGAATAGCTACACTAATATCTAAAGTTTCAACTGTTAATTCAGTCACGTTGCTTCGCTCCGAATTCAAAATTCAAACATTTTTAATCCCCATAAATAACTTTAGGGGCTTGTATCATGAGTCTTTGTTGGTCATAAAATCTCATATTTTGATAGTTTATCAAGAAAAAATCAGGAACCGAGCCTTGAATTTGTCGCTTATAAGCAAAACAAAAACTCATCCCTTTATGAGTAGAGTATTCTGAATACTGACTCGTTTTTATTTTTTAAAATATCCATTTCTCCAAAGATACAAAGGACTAATGAAACTACTTAAAAAAAGTTCCATTTCGCAAGCCGCTACCAAATCTTGTTTCAGCTTGGTTCTATACTTTATTAAGTGGAAAACAATTTTACGCATATCATTTATCATATAAGATAAAAGAGCAAATGGTCTATATATATGTTTTGTATTTACCATTCTAGTTACACAACGGCTAAGTCCAATACCTCGAAAAAAAGGAATTAAATAATCTTTTTGTAAACGAGAAGTGGGTATTTTATGATAAATTTCCATTTCTGGGTTATACCAAACTTCCCATCCTGATTTTTGGATGTAAGACAACATTTCTAAGTCTTCACTGGTAAGCATATTGCCTTTAACTCTCCCAGTTAAAATAGACTTATCTGGTACACTTTCTAACCAGGCTTGTCTACGAACAACAAGTCCGGCAGAGGGTGGTAATAATTTTTTGGCTGCTTCATATAATAGTGGTAAATTACCTCGCTCTGTAATTGCCAAAAATGGAGCAATTCGCTGAAAGTTTTTTGGTGGTTCTACTTCCCAGTCAGGATGAATTTGGCTGCCATAAGCTCCCGCCTTGGGATACTTTTCACTAAAAGCATAAGCTGCGGCTACCCAATTTGATACTGGGTAGTTGTCATCATCTAGAAAACCGATGAATCTACCTTTAGCTTCTGCAACTGCCTTTTTTCTGGCATAAGCTGCTCCCTGTCGCTCTTCAAAGCAATACTTTAAAGGGTAAGGACACTGCCAATTTTGTTGATAGCTTTGGACAACTTTAGCTGTGTTATCAGTACTGTTATTGTCTACAACTATAATTTCCCAAGACAAATTTTCGGTGTGAAGTTGATTTTGCAGTCGTTCTAATAGTTCAGGCAAACGACTTTCACCGTTGTAAGTTGGGATAGCTACTGTAAAATCAAGGTTCTCAGTCATTTGACAAAAGTTACCTTTTGATATTTTGATTGTGACGTTTTTTATATTGTTCAGTCAACAAATAGACCTCACTTCCATTCCTCTCTCCTTTCAGGAGAGAGGCTTTGAATCTTACTCCCCAACGCTAGTAGGGAAGGGGCTGGGGGTTAGGTCTCATAATTGTGGTCTAAATACATGAAAACTGCTGTAATTAGGCATTCAATTTGCTCTGCCCTGTAGGGGCATGGGAATTAAACCCCCAAACTTTATTAAAAAGAACTTGTAGATGATATTTCAATTTTGCTATCAATGTACAGTTTTATGTTCAGTGAGATTGCGTGTTTTTGAATAAAAATTACTACATAAAGTACTTAATTACATTGAGTGTCTTTTCCTGTTACCATTGAGCCTAAGAGAGTTTCCACAATGACGCATCTCTTGATGCTACCAGGCGATGTAGAATTTGCAGAGCTTGGTACAGTTACCACTATTTTTAATCCTGTAGCAGATCCAAAGCTTGGAGTTGGTAAAGTTGGTAAAGCCCCCATATAGTCAAAGGTAATTTGTGTTGACGTACTTGAAGCAGGGTAAGATACGGTAGAAGTAGAATTAACAATGTTTGCACTACTGAGATTTGAGCCTAGCAGTAATTGATTAGAGTTGACTCCCACATCTGCCCCTAAAGGTTTCCATGAGGTGGTGCTGATTCCAGCATTGGTACGATAAATAGCAACATCTACATCTTTAGTTGTGCTATCTGTCTGAAAACTAACACTGTAACTAAATTTAGTTTTTTTAGCTTGGCTCTGTGCTTCTTGCAGTGCGGCTAAAACAGCGTCGTTAGCCTTATTTATCCTCTGTCGATTTGCAAAGGCAATCCAACTAGGAGCTGCGATCGCTGATAAAATTCCGATCATTAGCACCACTACAAGCATTTCTATTAAGCTAAAGCCAGCATCCTGTTGAGGATGAAATCGTTCTTTGATACCTTTATTACACATCCTAGTGTGCAATAACTTTAAAGTTAGGTTGCCCATAATGCCCCACCATTAGTTGTGCTATATATCAAGTTTATTTACTAAATAAATATCCATGTCCTTGCACGCGGATACTTGCTGTTGGAAAGTAACTTTGGTTAATTGAAGAGTAAGCCAAATTGCTAGTTTGCAACCGAGCCAATGCATTACCTCGTAAAAACACCTGTGCAGTGGTGTTAGTAACATCAACGCAAGTATAAAAGCCCATGAAACTACCTGAGCTAAGTGTTCCAGTCGGGCAAGTAGGATTTGTGGAAATAGAGGTTTGATCGATAAAATCAATTAGTACTACAGGTTGTTGAGTGTAAGCTGCCGAGGCTGTTGTCCATGAATTCATTTGGTTGGTTAGACCTGTTGCTCCTACTAGATTCAGGTTAAAACGCTGAAAACCTGCATCGGGGCAGTGGTTGGCATCAATATATGTGTCACTATAACCAGTACAAGTAGTACTAGCAGTACCACTAGCAGCCAGAACTCCATCACTAATTTCAAATCTGGCAATACGAGCCGCATTTGACCAATTAGCATTACCATCTTTGATTAAATAGTAGGCAACTAGTGAGTAAACAAAAGCGTCATCTGTTGTGCTTGTTGTAGTGCTGCTAGAAAGTGTAATTGCACCTGAGAGAAACTTACGTTTCCAAAACACCAGAATTGGTTGACAAGTAGAAGAACTAGTACAAACACCAGCTGGTTTAACAGGGGGTATTTGGTCTTGAATTCCTGAGCTTGTTGGGACACTATTTGCATTGGTAGTCAGTGCAGTATGATCATATATATAGACAGCTTGTTGTAAATCATTGGCAATGTAATCAACTGCTGTCTGAATTTCTTGTTCAGAACTTGCTTTGGCTTGCTCCTGGTGATCTGTATTGAGAATATCAAACATGAATCCTAGCAGTGGTGTCAGCACGAGGAATGCTAGCACCAAGGCTACTAAAAGTTCTATCAGGGTAAAACCATTAACTTGCTGAACAAACTTAGAGTTTTTCAGTTGAATTTTGATAAAAAATCTGAGTACATTCTTCATAACTATGGTCTGCCCTTTAGTGAGAGAAACACACCTAATAACAATTCAAAATTCAAAATTCAAACATTTTAGACAGTTTCAGATGGGGATTGAAGCCCCGATGGTTACTGAGCTTGTCGAAGTACTGAAACGGAGGCTATTTATAGACGTAGGGTCTTAAACCTTTTGTTTGCGATAAATTGTGATTTGAATTTTATCTGCAAGGGTAATCATTATATTTGTTGAACACACACCGATTTAAAATATTTATATTTTAATGAGAGTGGTCAAATATAAATAAATTGAAGTTCGTAGTTAGCGATTGAGCGTTAAAGCGTTATAGGGGTTCTCAGTTGAGTGAGGTACTCAAGTTCCCCACCCCCAACCCCCTGCCCGCTCTTCGAGAGGGCAGGGTGGTTTCATGCGAAAAAATAAAAAT
>CAZZZY010000175.1:0-9745 GCA_964658545.1 uncultured Acetobacteraceae bacterium
CTAAAGCCGTAACACACCCTACTTTTTGATTTACTTTATAAATGGTCTCTAAAGATTATTCTAGGATAAATACCTAGAAATTCCTGTAAGATCAGTACAATAAACAAAATTTAAAGATATGGACAATACAAATCACAAAAAAGCTTTAATTAGCGGCGAAATCGCCCTCTTTCTCAAAGGTTTGATTATTGGTAAAGTGCTGACAATTATGGTTATTGGCGGGTTGTTGTGGTGGTTACTGAAACCGAATTTATCTTCCCGTAGCAGCGTTGACTCTTCCTCTAATCAAAGTTCCAACAGCATTTCGAGTAATGCATCCAGTTTTCGGACAGTTGCTAATGTTCCCACTGCCTCATTCAACTACGGAGGCAGTACAGCTTGGGCATCTATCCGGCAATTGGTAGATTCTCAGATCCAGAGCGATCGCCCGGAACTACAATTACATTACGTAGATCCTGTTAATAGTAGCCCCGGTTCTAGCTCAGGTATTCAGATGTTGCTTGATGGGAAACTAGACTTTGCTGAGTCCTCCCGTCCGCTCACAGATAAAGAACAAGCTAGTGCCAGAGAGCGAGGCTTCACCCTTGAGCAACGTCAGGTGGGTATGGATGGGATAGCAGTAGTAGTTAACCCATCCCTAAAGGTATCAGGTTTAACTGTTTACCAATTGCAGCAGATTTATTTGGGGCGAATTACTAACTGGAATCAAGTAGGTGGGCCAAATCTACTCATCACACCTTTATCTCAACGACCAGAGAACGCAGATACAGTAATATTCGGGAGCAACAGCGACTTGAAGGGGCAAGCACTTGGTTCTAATGTGCAATATGTCTATTCTACTACAGAAGCAGTCCGCGAACTCAGTAAAAACCCTGGTGGTGTGTATTACGCTTCTGCTCGTTCAGTAGTTCCTCAATGTAGTGTGAAAGCTTTGCCATTGGGTCAGACTTCTGATAAGTTAATTACCCCCTACCGTGAACCTCTAGTATCGCCTGACCAATGTCCCCGTCAGCGCAACCAGCTAAATACTCAGGCTATCAAAGATGGCAGTTATCCCCTTATCGCTAACTTGTTTGTGATTATTAAGCAGAATAAAGGTCGGGAACAGCAGATTGGGGATGCATATACCAAACTTTTATTAACCGATCAGGGGCAAAAGGCAATTGAGCAAGCTGGTTTCGTCGGGGTTCACTAGATTTCAAAGTCCTGAAACGGACATGATATTATCGGAACCGTATTGACAGATAAGCATAGGGGAATACAATGCTTATCGACTTTGAACTATGGACTCTTGACTAGAATTTTCGGCATCTGGAATTTCTCTTCTGGTATATTTCCAGCCTCTCTGCCAAGCAAGGCATAACTGACGGAAACGATCGCCCCGCACTTCAAAATTGGGGTACTGGTCGAAACTCGCACAAGCCGGAGATAGCAACACCACAGGCGCTTGATACTCCTTGGCTAATTCCGCCGATCTGGGGATTGCCCTTTCCATAGTTTCCACAATGTGGTATGAATAATAGCCTACCTCTTGGAGGCGTTGAGCAAATGCGGGTGCAGCAGAACCAATCAATAATACAGCAGCAGCTTTGGTTTGAATTTGTGCTAGCCAGCCAGTATCATCACCTGCTTTGGCTTCTCCACCAGCAATTAAAATCGCTGGACTTTTCACAGATGCCAAACCAACTTCAGCAGCATCATAGTTAGTGGCTTTGCTATCGTTAATGAAATCAATACCTTCCCAAGTGCAGATATGCTCCAAACGATGGGCAACACCAGGGAATTCACTAATTGCAAGTGCGATCGCATCACGATTTATTCCTGCTAATCTTGCCGTTGCTACTGCCATCAAGAGATTTTGCTGATTATGTTCTCCCACCATCCGCAAAGTAGATACTTTTACAATCGGTTCTGGTGCAGAGGTTGCAGTCAATTTTTCTACAACCCAGTCGTTCTCGATATAAAAGCCTTTTTCGCTAATCAGGAAATCTTTTCCTCTGACACTTGTCCAATAAGCATGAGGCCAAACACTCAAACCTTGTTGCCTCAAGTAGGCATCATCGCCATTGAACACTTGCAACTCCGACTGATGCAATAGTTTTGCTTTGATATTGTAATAGTTATCTAAAGTCTTATGGCGACTAAGATGATCCGGTGTGAAAGTCGTCCAAACTCCGATACGGGGTGCAAGAGAGACGGAAGATTCTATTTGATAGCTGCTAATTTCCGCGATCACCCAATCAAGTGAGGAGTTATGAAATTTTTTTTCCGCTCCCCCAGTTCCCTGTCCCCTGTAAGATAGGGCAACTTCACAAGCAGCGTAGCCAATGTTACCACAGGCGGGCGCATCTAATTCTGCTGCTTGGAAAATGGCAGCAATTAAAGCTGTGGTAGTAGTTTTGCCGTTAGTGCCAGTAATTCCTACCCAAGGTAGCAAGCGCAAATTTCGCCAAGCGAGTTCCATTTCCCCAATGGTTTCTATACCTAATTGGCGTGCCTCAACTAATATGGGAATATCCCAAGGCACGCCAGGACTAACAACTATTAATTGGGGTAAATTATCACCATCTAATTCTAGGGATTGGCCTAGTTTAACGGTTATTTGCTCGGCAGCGAGTTGTTGTTGTTGTTGGAGGAGGGTTTCGGAGGTGTTGCTGTCACTTAGCTCCACCTCCCAACCTTCCCGTTTCAACAATCTTGCCGCAGCAACACCGGACTTTCCCAATCCAATTACAGAAGCTCTAGACATAGATTGCAGCAGAGTCCCTGGTTAAGCACTACTTATCGTAGCGTTTCTTGGCAAAAATTACACAACTTTTTGTTGACCTACGCTACAAATTTTTGACGATCGCACCAAAATCAGCTAAAACACGGGCATGATTGCGAACTAATCCGAGCAGATGTAATCGATTCTGCTTAATTTCTGGATCGGAGTCCATAACTAAAACGCTATCTGGCCCATCAAAGAAGTTACTAACTGTCGGAGCAATCTTTGCTAGTGCTGCTACTAACAGTTGATAATTTCGTGTCTGCTGTGCTGTTTGAGTTTGCGGTACTGATTCGATTAAAGCATTATACAAAGCTGCCTCAGAGGGCTTTTGGAATAATTCTGGACGAACTACGGTTGTTGGTTCTAGCTGTTTGGTATCCAAATCACCTTGGGCGGCTAATCGTGTGGAACGGTTAACGGTTTCGTAGATGTTATCTAAGGTACTGTCGTTACGGATTTGTTGTAAGTACAAGGCGCGATCGCGGACATCCAACAAATCCTTTAACGTCCGTTCTGTGTATTCTGGATCATTTTCTCCTAAAACTGCATTTACCAGATCGTAATCAATCTGCTTTTCTTCTTGCAATAAGGTGCGGATGCGTTGTAAGAAAAACTCTTGTAATGAGGTGGTTAATGATGTCTGGTCTTTTTGATATTTCGCTGCAAAATCTGTGGCTATTTGTGCCAATAAATTATCTAGATTTATCGGTAAATTATAAAACCAAGTAATTTTAACTACAGCATTGGCAGCCCGACGCAAAGCGAAGGGATCGGAGGAACCAGAGGGAATTAAACCTAAACCAAAGATACTTACTAAGGTATCTAATCTATCTGCCAAACCGACAATTTGACCCGTGAGGGTTTCGGGTAAATTGTCGCCGGCTCCCGTTGGCAAATAATGTTGATAAATTGCCTTCGCTACTTCGACATCTTCACCACTAGCTAGAGCATATTTCTCTCCCATAATGCCTTGCAATTCCGGGAATTCATACACCATTTGAGTTACCAAATCTGCTTTACATAATAAAGCAGCCCGTTGGATTTTTTGGCTTTTATTTTCTGCTAATTCTAATTGGATGCTAATTTGCTCGGCAATCTTAACTACTCTATCTATCTTTGTACGCACCGAACCCAATTCTTCTTGAAAAGTGACTTTTTCTAACTGCGGTAAAAAGCTTTCTAAAGGCTTGGTTAAATCAGCTTCGTAGAAAAATCTGCCATCAGCTAATCTGGCACGAATTACCCTTTCATTCCCGACGGCAACAATATCTGATTTTTTAGGATCGCCGTTAGAAATAGTGATGAAATTGGGCAATAATTCTTGCTCAAAACTACCTGGTTTGAAGACGGGAAAATAACGTTGATGAGTCACCATAACTTCCGTAATTACCTCAGTTGGTAATTCCAAAAATTCTGGTTCAAATTTACCGACAACTGTAGAAGGATATTCTACAAGATTGGTTACTTCGGCTAACAAATCGGGGTAAATTACTGTATATCCACCTAAATTCTCTGCTACTGCTTTTACTTGCTCTTTGATCAGATTTTCCCGTTCTTCTGGGTCAACGGTGACAGATGCAGACTTGAGGGTGGTAACATAATCACTAGCTTGAGCAATTGTCACAGCTTTAGGATGTAAGACCCGATGACCTTGAGAAATGCGATCGCTCTGAATCGTCTTAGAACCATTCACCAATTCTAACGGTAGCACCGTCTCATCTAACAAAGCTACCAGCCAGCGAATTGGTCGAGAAAACCTCCCGTCCCCATCTCCCCAACGCATCAACCGCTTACCTTCTAAACCCCAAATCCACTGGGAAACAAGTTCTGTCAAAATTTCAGCTACAGGACGACCGGGAATTTTTTTTTGCACAAAGACAAATTCCCCTTTGTCAGTGGGGCGAAGGAAGAGTGCATCTAGTTCTACACCTTGCTTTTTGGCAAAGCCCACTGCTGCTGGTGTCGGCTGACCATCTTTAAAGGCGGCTTGGGCGGGAGGCCCTTTAATTTCTTCTTCTCGGTCTGCTTGCTGTGATGGTAGACCTGTAATCAATACCGCCAAACGCCGGGGAGTACCGTACACCTGGACACTTTCACCCTGAAGGCTGTTTGCTTCCAAACTTTGGGGAATGCGTTCTCGCCACTGTATTAAGGCATCACTGAGAAAGCTTGCAGGTAATTCTTCTGTACCAACTTCTAATAGAAACGCAGGCATAGGTCACTGTTTTCAACTTTGCGTAGCTCAACTTTATCAGTTATTATCGGGCGATCGCTCATGATTTTTAGCTAATTGGGGTTTGGAAATCACTTAATAAACCTTGCTACCAGCATCAAAATGGATAAAGTTGAGCTGAGGTTTGTTGGATAGAATTGACACTTTATCCAAAACTTTACAAAATAACTGTTTCTCTTCATTGAATTATCACAGTTGAAAATTTACGACCTTTAAACTACTGAAAAAATTGGATACTTACCAATAGATATATTGCGAAAGTATCTTTTATAAGAGGGGAAACGGCTTTTTATTATCCATTTTCTCTTTACCCCTTACCATGCATCCCGACTTCTGTAAGAAGTCTAATGAAACAATAAGTAGGTAGGCACAATTAAACCGAACTACGTAAACTTATGTAAAGCACCAGAAACGCTTTGAATATAAGCTTTTAAGCGATTTACATTTCTTAATCTAGTTGTGTTTTTTAGCGCCCACCTACTTACTGATAACTTGGTTAAAAATACTTCATGTGCCAGTTTAAAAGGCGGAATGTGGGTTATATGCACGAAATTAAATATAATGCTACAATCCCCTCAGCGTAAATTTAACAATTCAATTCACTCTTCAACAAGTGAATGATTATCACATCTATGGTGAAGAACTTAAATCAGTGAACAGTTATCAGTGGTAACTGTTCACTCAAGGAACTTGATAAAAGCAAAAAACTGATAGTTGATCGCTAATAACTGTTAAAATCAACCTAGAAAATTCCTAACCAGTGTTGATAGCAATTGTGATTTAAAAAAATCATCATCTGATAATAATCCAGATTAAATAATAAAAGCATTAGCTCCTACTGAGATTAGCAAGAAATCTGCTGATCTCAAGTTGTCTTCACCAAATTTATAAATAGCTCATGCACATTCTGATCTATTCCTACAACTATCATCCAGAGCCGATTGGAATTGCTCCCTTAATGACTGAATTAGCAGAGGGACTGGTAAAACGAGGTCATAAAGTGCGAGTGATTACCGGAATGCCTAACTATCCTCAGCGTGAAATTTACGATGGGTATCGGGGTAAATGGTATATTACTGAACACAAAAATGGTGTCACCATTCAACGAAGTTACCTCCGAATTCAGTCTAAACCTAACCTCGTAGATCGGCTGTTGCTTGAGGTAAGCTTTATTTTCACAAGCTTACCTCAAGCCTTTAAAGGTCAACGTCCCGATGTGATTATCCTAACAGTTCCGCCTCTATTAAGTATCTTGCCAGCAACACTATTGAGTTGGTTATACAACTGTCCACTAGTTTTAAATGTGCAAGATATTCTACCAGAAGCTGCTGTGCGTATCGGGCTATTAAAAAACAAGTGGATGATCCAAACTCTTGCAGCTTTAGAAAAATTTGCATATCGGACTGCACACACTATTAGCGTCATCGCCGATGGTTTTCGTGAGAATTTAGTGAATAAGGGAGTACCTATTAATAAAATCGTTTGTATTCCCAATTGGGTGAATGTAAATTTCATCTGCCCTTTACCCAAACAGAATAACTCCTGGATATCTGGCCATAAACTGGATGGAAAGTTTGTAGTCCTTTATTCGGGTAACATTGCTCTAACCCAAGGTTTAGAAACAGTAATAGAAGCAGCAGTTTACTTACGTCATATCAGAGATATTGTCTTTGTCATCGTTGGCGAATCAAGAGCATTACAAAGGTTGCAGGAATATTGTCTATTAAATGGAGCAGATAATGTTTTGCTGCTGCCGTTGCAGCCACGAGAAAAATTACCCGAAATGCTAGCAGCATCTGATGTCGGGCTGATTGTGCAAAAGCGCAATGTGATTTCGTTCAATATGCCTTCAAAAATACCACTGCTGTTGGCAAGTGGTCGCCCAATTGTGGGTTCAGTTCCCGCAACTGGTACTGCCGCTAAAGCAATCGAACTCAGTGGTGGTGGGATAATTGTTGAGCCAGAATCACCCGCTGCAATGGCTGCTGCGGTGCATGATTTATATGCTAATCCTACTCTAGGGACAAAGCTGGGTAACGCAGGAAGACAGTTTGCCGAGGAAAACTATTCCTTAGAGCAAGCACTTGACCGGTATGAGTGGCTCTTTTCTGATATTGTTGCGAACCGAAAATCGACTGTGAGTATCTTGCCGAAGTTGGATTCTAATAAATCAGTTGTGGATGGCTAAAGGGCATGGAACAAAACAGTTCCGTACATGGATAGCGGGGCGTTTAGCCCGTTCTGAGTAAAGAAGTGAGATTCCCTATCATCAGAGGCATTGCTAGCTTGACTACACATAATAGAACCATAATTAGGACAAATTAAATCACCCATTCGGGTGAGTTAAAAATCAACCGATCGGGTGACCTAAGTGTAGGAAGTTGATCCAGCTCAAAAATAGGAGTATAGAAAATACTATAGATTTCAAAGCATCTGTAGATAGTTCCACGGCTATGTTACTTCATGGTATCCTGCGTCTTAGCGATATACCTACGACACTAGACTACAGTCGTGAATGGTACATATAAATTTGCATCAGTTTATTTGTGCGTGGTATTAGCACTTTGCCATTGCAGAAGCAAGGAGGTTCAGTTGATTCACCTGCTGCAACAAGATGAACCGTGTTTTCTCTCTGAGCTAAGGTGCTGCTTTGAGACTGACGAAAAAAGTTTTATAAATTACACTTTAAAAAATTGAGAGAAGCTAAGTAATGTACAAATTAACCATAGTGTCTTGAACGATATCAGTTCTTCTTAGGTGCTAGACATCGTGAGCGATCGCCCAAATATGTATTTGTTATCAACATCAAAAAAAAGGGCTAGAAAACTATTCAAAATATGCTTTTTTTGCGAAGAGTAGATTGCCCAAGTCTAAATCCACAAGATGAGTAAGCGAATATGTCCTATTCTGAGTTCCCTGATTCTCCCCTTCCCGTTGAAATAGAACAGCCTGCTGTTACAGATCCCAGTCAAGAGTCGCAACCATTGCCAGAGCGATCGCCTAAGCCACCTCAAAAGCGACGTTGGCCTCTAATTTTGGGAATTATCCTATTAATTGGAGGCATTGGTTTAGGTTGGCGCTGGTGGCAAACTAGTCATGCTAGCAACGCACCATCGGCTGCTGGAGGTCCTCCTGGTCAAGCTATGGCAATTCCCGTCCAGCTAGCAACAGTGGAAACTGAAACTGTGCAGGAGAGTTCGGAGTTTATTGGCTCCTTAGAGGCTCCATTCTCTGTACCAATCAAGCCACAGGTTGGAGGGCGAATTAGCGAGATTTTCATCAAAGAGGGCAACCGTGTTCAACAAGGGCAAGTAATTATTAGCCTAGAAACTGATGATGCCCAAGCCCAGCTACGACAAAAACAAGCAGCACTAGAACAAGCACAGGCAAATCTTGCCGAACTCAAAGCCGGGACTCGAAAAGAAATAATTTTCCAAGCCAAAGCCCAGTTAGATCAGGCCCAAGCAAAATATCAAGATGCCGTATCTGGAACGCTACCACAGCAAATTCAGCAGGCTGAAGCTCAAGTTAATTCCGCCAAATCCGATCTAGTACTAGCACAAGCACGAGCAACCCGATACAAAGAATTAAGAACAGAAGGGGCAATTTCCCAAGATAGCCTAGATGAATACGTCAAAAACAAAACTAGTGCTGAAGCGTCACTAGTTGCAGCCCAGAAAAACTTAGAGCAACTCCGCAAAAACAGAATTACTAATATCCAGCAGTTAGGTGATGCCTTAGAACAACAAAGACAATACTATAGACAACAATTGAACGGCAACCGCCCAGAAGATATTGCCCAAGGGCGATCGCAAGTCAGCCAAGCAGCGGCTCAAGTCCAGTCGGCTCAAGTCCAACTGCAATACACAAAAGTCCTAGCTCCTTTCACAGGTGTTGTTGGTGATATCCCAGTCAGAGTAGGACAGTATGTAGGACAAGGGGATCAGTTGACCATATTGACCAAAAACGACTCTTTAAAGCTGAATATATCCATTCCGCTAAATGAAGCTAAAAAGTTGCGCTTGGGATTACCTGTGCAAATGCTGGATGCCCAAGGCCAACCCACAGCAACGGGTAAGATCAGTTTTATCGCCCCAAATGCCAGTTCAGATTCGCAGACAGTTTTGGTGAAAGCCAACTTTGGCAATTTGAGAAATCGACTGCTTAATCTTCAGTCAGTGCAAACCAAAGTGATTTGGAATGAACGGCCAGGAATATTAATTCCAGTGACAGCAGTATCTCGTATAGGTGGAGAAACTTTTGTGTTTGTAGCCCAAGCGCCAGCACCAACGTCTAAACCTGGAGCGCCATCTTTAGTGGCTCAACAAAAATCTGTGAAATTGGGAGTTATTCAGGGAAATAATTATCAAGTTATCGATGGACTAAAAGCTGGAGATAAAATTGTTGTTTCCGGTATTCTCAACATGACCAATGGCGCTCCCATTACTCCTGCACCGGCACAACCGGGTAGTCAGAAGCCTTAACCAAATAATAATTACTAATTCGTAATGACGCTCGATAGCGAAGCGTTAGCGACGTAGGAGCGTCTGACTCGCTAACGTAATTCGCAATTAAATGGGTTCCGAGTAAGTACCAAATCTTTGATTTGGTGATCATGAAGACAGTGGTGGGTTCAAACCCCCACTGATTGTAACTAGGACTTACGCACTGTACAAATTGCTTATGGTATAGCAATTTTCAATCTGATGAGGTACAAGTATGCAAACAGACCTAACCCCCTA
>CAZZZY010000176.1:0-9729 GCA_964658545.1 uncultured Acetobacteraceae bacterium
AGACGCTAAGAGCGATGGGGTTTCCCCAAGTGGAGCAACTGCCGTCATTGGGCATTGGGAAAGAGGAGGCAGAAATAAATTCTTTAATTTTGAGCATCAATGCCGCAGCCGTAAGCCATTTTGACATAATGAGGTTTTGTAGGGCGACACCAAATCCTATTGTTACCAGCAACAGCATTAGTTGCCAGAGATTGAGTATTGAGCGCTGTATCTGGCAATTTATTTTGGGGGTCTGTTTCTGGCAATAACAGGTAATTATCTTTTCCGCCCCCATCAACAAATAAGCCTAATGTCAGCATCAACTCTCGCAAACCACTAACACCCTCTAACCGAGATTGTCCGTAAGCTGGTTCTAATAAAGATAAATAAGTGTCGTCGCCGTGCTTATCCCAGAAAACTCCGATACCGTTAATATCTCCCGTACCGAAAGTCATTAAGCTACCGTTATACCAATCGTTTCCGGCACTATCTTCAAACCAGCCAATACTCCAGTCACGACCATTGCCTAAACTTTGCATAATAATGCCTGTATAGCGATCGCTTCCGCCATCATCTTGATAAACTCCCACGCCAAAATGCGGCGAACTTCCCAGGCTGTACCATCCGGCATCGTGGTAGTCATCACCTGCCTTGTCTACCAAAAAGCCCAAGCTATACCAGTAAGCTGTACCTTGACCGTAAACCTCACATTCGTAGCGGTCATTTCCTGCGCCATCGACTAGCATTCCTACACCCCCAGCCCAACTGTGACCTTCTGTATAGTCTGCACGTCTTCCCAAACCTGCACCTTGGATAAAATGGACGTGCCTTTTGGCTCCAAATGGGCCGCCGTTTGGATACTTGTCTTCTAGTCCAATGTATTTATCGTCACCTACACTATCTAATAGCAGCCCCACTCCTTTAGTAAAGCCATAGCCTTGTCCGTACCTGTAGAGAGAATAGCGATCGCTCCCTTGATTATCGATCAGCAGTCCTGAACCAAAAGTACCACTGCCTTGTAGATTGCTAATACCTTGATAAGTATCTTGACCTTGTGCGTCATAGAGAATGCCAGTACCAAAAATACCTATGCCTTGACTGGCGTATTCTGCCTCATAACTGTCATCACCTTGTAAATCTACCAGCAATCCGTAGCCGAAGATACCAGCCCCAAAGCTGGGAATTTTCCCCGGTGGGCTAGAGTAGTGGTCTTTGCCAGCTAAATCTAAGGTAACGCTGATACCATGAGCAATATTTTTAGTAGCAGCACCACCAGAGTAAGTATCATTACCGTCAACATCTACGATCAATAGGTAATCGTCAGGGGAATAGACTTGATCGCCTTTACCACTGAGAATAATTCGACCTTGGGGTGTATCTATGCTGTAGTTGTAATTTCCTTGCAACAAATTAACTGGGATTTTGCTGATTTGACTTTGCATTTCACCAACAGCAGCAGTTATTAAAATTGCTCCTGTGTTGAGTATTTTAAAATCAACGTTGTCTAAAAGAGATTCAATTAACAGTACTTTTTCTGGGCTAGCATCTTCTTGTTCCGCGGCTTCTTCCTCCACAGTTTTAACTGCGTAGTTAAATACTTCGGTGTAGGTGCGATCGGCATCTAGTTGTAATTTAGCTAGCGATCGCAACAATCCCACCTGTCTGTAATGCAGTGCATCTGGTACTGTAAATAAAAACTGCGCTACCGCAGAACGTAGCTGTGGTGGTAAAGCTTTGTATTCGCTATTCTTAAAACTATCACTAGGCTGAGTGCTTAGTTTACCAACAGCAACAGCTAAGGCATCATCACCCAGCTTTTGTACTTGCTGTTTGTATTTTGTCAGCAAATCTCTGTTTAATTGGGGACTCACGCCCCCATCGATTCTTTTGTAGGCACTGGCAGCGAGTTGTGCTAAATCTGATTTAGCTGCAAGTAAATCTTGAGTAATGGTGCGGGTATAAGGACTGATTTTCCAAGGGTTATCGAAAAACACATCTAGCAACTTGACTCGATATTTATCACCGCCCCATAGATCCATATCTTTCATCTCGAAGCGGACATCCTCTGGAGTTAACTTAGCAGCAGCTAGTGCTTGGCGAAATAGTTCCCCTTGTTCGCTTAAGTATCCTATAGTTGTGGCGTTAACTGGGGATAAGTAAAATACAAGCAAACAAGTCAAGCTAAATTGAGCAATTGCCAGAAAAGACTTTGGTAGCGATCGCCCAAGTTGTTGCACAATTTTTGATATCACGAAAATTGTTCTATTTAGCATCAAACCACTCATCATAACCTGAGTTCGACGTAAAAAAAAGTCTGAAAAATAGGGTAGCAACTTAAGACGGGACAGCTTGTATGGTGGGCTTTTTGGAGATTCGAGCTTTTTGAGTTCGCCTTGCTCTGGGTAACTCGCCCATGTTGAGAACAACCCAGTTATACCAATTCACAAAAACTCTGATACAGAGATATAGATAGGTTTCTCGTAAGGGCATGGCAATGCCATGCTCCTACCAATGTATTTGTATCATTATTAAAGTTAAATGATATTAGGCAGAATGGAGCTATTGACTAAAATCGCGTTTGATACTCCACTACTGCACGACTGTCATCGGTTAAATTAGTGGAAGCACGCACACGAAATTTATCGTTTATCCGGTAATTAAAACCCCATTGGAAAGGGTCGTTTGTTGTTAAAATTTTGATGCTGGAAAAGGATATTTTGGAAGAAATATCAATTCCAGCCTCCCCTGCTAATTCCAAACTTGAACTGCTTCTTCCCGCTTCGGGATTCTGAGAAATAACGGTGGGAAATATTCGCAGTTCACTTAAGCCAAAGGTACTCCCAATTAGGTTAAAAGCTGACTGAAAATTGTTTAACACAGCTGAACCTGCGATGTTAATCAGACCCAAAGTACTGTCACCGCGTCCTTGGGTATCTACAAACCCACCTCCTAAAAGAGCAATAATCTCGTTTTGACTACGTGATGGGCTGCTTGTTAATTCTAGATTTTCATTTAGTTTGCTAGCGAAACCGTTAATAGTAGCTTCAACTCGAACACTCTCTAAGGCTGATAAACTTGTGGAATTTACCCGGCTGAAGTCATCATTCTGAGTTACGTCTACGACCTTAGCAAATAGCTGAATATCTAAGTCAGGGTCGCGGGGTTGAGAGGGACTAAAAGTTGCAGTGTTTTGATAGCCAGAAGCAAGGTTAAATTGGGTAGTAAATAAATTCACGCCACCTTTCTCTAAGCGGATAGTGCCATCGGGTATTGGCTGATTGATTAAGCCGTTAACTATGAGATTACCAGTGGCGCGGAAGCTGAGAATCGGGGGACGGGTAATTCGGACATTTTTGCCTAGTTCTAAATCTAGATTATTAAATCTTGCGATACCTGACAGCAAGGTTTGAGCCGACGCATTTCCCATCCCATTCTCAATTTCAGATTTGTTCTCCTTATTTTCTTTTGTGGGTGATACACCAAAGCTAATATTTGCAGATGTCGTGGTATCGGTAGATTCTGCCAGCAATACCTGACCGTCAAATATACTTACTTTACCGCCAAT
Source organism: uncultured Acetobacteraceae bacterium (assembly GCA_964658545.1). GTDB lineage: Bacteria > Cyanobacteriota > Cyanobacteriia > Cyanobacteriales > Nostocaceae > Nostoc. The sequence goes on from CAZZZY010000176.1 coordinate 3,545, forward strand.
TACTGGGTTAAGTGCAGAACCAGTAATCTGCAAATTGCCGCTAGCGCCTCCTTGGTACAGTCCCTTGAGATTCAGCGCTAGATGGTCGAGATTAACAGTCAGGGGATTGTTAATAGTCACATGATCATTATTGAAAATGGGAATTTCTCCAGCCGCTTCTACCTTCCCATGACTAAATTTACCTTGAAGATTGTCTACTAAGATGCTGTCAAAATTAAACAGCACTTTACCTGTGACACGTCTGAGCTTACCTGGCAATGCCTGGGCTGAAAAAGTAGCATTATTGATCGTGGCAATTCCATTTACTTCGGGTTTTTGTAAAGTTCCGCGTACCTTGAGGTCTACTTCTCCTTCACCTTTCTCAAATACCACTTGATTCGTCAATGCGTTTAACAGTCCCAATCCCTCGTTTTCTAACTTCATATCCAAACTGATTTGGTCACTGTCTGGTGCTACAGAAGCAAAAGGCAATTTATAAGGTATGCTGCCAGTAATATCAACAGGTTTTGGGCCAGCAACTGCTACAGTACTACCAAAGTCTAAGCGTCCGTTGGCATAGCTGAAACTTGCCCTGGCTGAGTCTATTGCCTTCTGATTCAATAATCCTTGTGTGATTTGCAATTCCCCTCTAGTTTGGGGATTAGCAATACTGCCTGCTAAAGCTGCTGTAGCGTCAAGATTTCCTGTAATTCCAACTGGTAGTTTGACAAAATTACTCAGTACTTGCACCGGAAAATTATTCACCCGCAACTGGCCAGATTGTTCTTTACCGCCAACGTTACCTGTGAAGGCAATCAGCCTGTTTTGAGATTCAAGCCGTAAAGGTCGCAAACTCAAAACACCGTTTTCAAAGTTGCCTTCGGCAATCACTTTTTCAGCAGTATAAAAACGATTTCGTTCTTCTTTTTTACCCCAAGCAAAGTTCTGTCCATTCAAATTGAAATCCACTGATAATCCATTGGCTGTAGCTGTATTTACAGCCACTTCCCCATTGAAAGTCCCCTTTAAGTCTGCTAAATCTGGTATGGGAGTAGAATCAAGTCGCTGTTGTTCCTGTTCTGCCACCAGGGTTTCAATTTCAGAAAATCGCTGGATTTGGTTTAATAAGGGTTGATTTGACGCTCCTTGGGGGGTGGTGGTTAAATCTGCTGCTGTGCCGTAGATTTCTGCTGAACCACCTGGCAAATTTTGTAAATCAAATACCTGTGCTATGGCTAGAACATCTTGAATCTGTCCCTGATTGACGTTCAGTCTACCCTGTAGTTGAGGGCCTTTAGAGCTTTGAGTCAAAGTCCCGACAAGAGCGTAGCGGCTGTTTCCTTTGACAAATTCGCTGCTTGCGAGTGTGGCTTTCCCATCACTGTAACGGAATTGAGCAGCTATTCGATCGCCTTTAACCCGGCCAATTTGTGGATCGGCGATCGCTAAATTCCCCGTAGCTGCCAATGTCTGCTGATTAAACAGCAAATCTCCAGTTAACAACCCAGCTATCTTACCAGTACCCAAATGAGTAATTGCTGGTGGAGTCAAATTCAATATTTGTAAGGGGAAATTTGCAACTTTGACTGCCCAATCATTCCCTTGAACATTACCTGTTGCTGATGCTTGCTGCCATTTGACTAAGAAAGATTTCGGGCGATTATTGGCATCTAAATTAAAGTCCAGGCGATCGCTATTTCCTGCCAAGTTCAAATTTAAACCGCGTCCCTGTACTGAATCGATGTTTCCAGTCAACAACGGCTCAAAAGCAATATCTTGAACAACCAAGTCTCGTAAATTAATTTGCCCTACCACATTTGGCAAGGGCAGCTTACCAGTGATTTGACCATTAAAATCTACTCTCCCTGCCACAGCAACTTGATTAGAAAGATTAATCGGTAACTGTTTTAAGTTATAATTCTGCGCTTGGACGTTGAGATTTAGGGCAGTAATTTCCGGTATACCTGCTCCCTGAGCATTGGCTAAGATGTTACCAGTAACATTTAAACCGGGAGCCGTGGCTCGCTCAATGGTAAGCCTTTCACCACTCCAAGCGATCGCAGCCGTCAGGGGTCGCTCCAGACCAGGGATACCTTGGGATAATTGCACCTGTCCAGCAGCGCGCACATCAGCTAACTTGGATGATCTCACAGTGCCAGCTAATTGCAACTGACCGCCAAACTGACCTCGCAATTGCTGATTTAAGCGATTCAACTCCACACCAGAAGCATTAACTACAGCTTGATAGCGACCATTAGCTACTTGAATATTAGAGGCTGCGATCTTCCCACCTGCAACATCCACCTGTCCCTGACCACTGGCTTGGATCGTTTGCGGTTTAAAAGAATCAACAGAACCTGCCACGTTTGCTTGACCAGTTAAGGCTCCCCGCAACTGCGGTGGTACTGCTGCCAACTGCTGCAACGGTACATTATTTGCTTGAACTTGCAACTGGTATACACCATTAGCCACTTGGATGTTAGAGGCTGTAATAGTCCCACCTGCAACATTTACCCGTGCTTGACCACTGGCTTGAATCGTTTGCGGTTTAAAAGAATCAATAGAACCCGCTACGTTGAACTGACCATTTAATGCCCCTTGGAACTGCTTTGGTACTGTTGCCAACTGCTGCACAGGCACATTTTGAGCCTGAACTTGCGCCTGATATAGACCATTAGCCACTTGGATATTAGAAGCTGTAACCTTACCACCGCCAATAGCAAGGCTACCCTCACCACTGCCACGGAGAGTTTTTAGACTGAAATTATCTCTGTTGCCTGCGATTTGAAACGTACCCGCCAATGGATTATTTAAAGCTGGGGGAGATTGTTTCAATATTTGTCCCAACCGCACACCATTAGCAACAAGTTGAGCAGAAAAGCTTTGGTCTTGCAGTTGGACATTAGAAACTGCAACTGTACCGCCACCAAGTTTAACTCCTGACCCATCAGTGCGAATCGTGGCAATTTTAAATGGTGCTGTGCTTCCTGAGAGAATGAGACGACCATTGAACTGTGCCTCACCCAAAGAGACATTTTGCAGTTGACTTCTCTCTACAAAGGGTTCTAATTTTACTCCAGAAGCAACAGCCACAGCTTGCCAATGCTGATTAACATAACTACCAGTTGCCCGGACTGTACCACCACTGGCATTAAGAGCTACATTCCGGAAAGAGACAGTGCGATTTGCAGCGATGGCAACTTCGCCAGTTCCGGGGTAAGTTCCGTTAGGAGCTTGTAATTCTACCACAGTTTGGACATTGGTAGGAGCGCCAGTTAATTGGGCTGTAGCTGAGACATTGCCAATTTGGAATGGGGGAGTTGTTTGATAAACTTTGGCGATCGCATCCCCTGGAACATTCTTGGCAGCGAAATTTAAATCCAGTCGGGGGCTTTTACCGAGTTGAATTGTGCCAGCACCCGTAATTTCACCACCAAGTTTAGCTTTACCTTGAATATCTTTTAGGGTAATTAAAGAGGAGCTACTAACAAGCTCAAACTTACTACTAATGCTATTAAAATCAACCTTATCAATCTGGGCAGTCTTGATCGTGGCAACTGAGCCTGAGAGAATTGGCTCTTTATTTGATCCGGTAATCTGCAAATCTGCTTGTACTTGTCCCGCGATCGGCACAGGTAGTTTTATCTTCAGAGTCTCCTGGGCATTAGCCAAACTCACCGCATTTACTCGCCCTGCCAACTTCAAGCCCGCTTGAGAGTCGATGATTCCCGTAGCCACCACGGGAATTTTACCGTAGTTGGTAGTAACATCATTTAATTCTAACTCCGTTCCCTGAAAGCGGAGGTTTCCTTGGCTATTGCTCAACAATTGCGGGACTTTGGGTATTTGAAGTGTTACCCCTTGCACAGCAGCATTGCCATACAATAAAGTCTGCTGTCCTGGTGTCAACCGAACTAACAAGTCGCCATTGGCTCGACCCGCCTGTAAATTCACTGGTAACTTAATCAACCGAGTAATATCTGCAACTAGGAAGTTTTGTGCTTGCAACTGAAAGTTGCCTGCTAGCACCTTGGAACGTGTTTCTCCTTGAATGGAAATATTACCACCACTATCAGATTGACCCCCCACTTGAAACCGGACTAACTGGTTGTTTGCTAAAAGTTGTGCAGAACCATTGAGTTGAGAAAATGTTACGGGAGATGAGGGAGATGTTACTCCCCCTGCTCCCCCTATGCTCTTCTGCGGCATCAACGCCAGCTTGGCATTGCGAAACCGCAGGGTGTCCAAATCGGTTTTAATGACACCGCTTTCACTTGACGGCGCGATTTTAGTGGAAACCCATCGCCCTTGATCATCCTGTTCAATATAAATATCTGGGTTGACTAAAGTGACATCTAGCTTTAAATGGCGGTTAAAGATTAGTTGTAACGGGTCAAAACCCACTTCTACAGCTTCGACTGCGGCCCGATCTGGATCTGTGGGTGTGGCTGGGATAGCTGAAGCCCCAAACTGCACTCCCATCAACGAAAATTGTGTGACTTTTCCCAGTTTTACTGGACGGTTGAGTGTAGTAGTGAGACTTTGTTGTGCCAACGGCGTTAACTCTGTTTGGACAAAAGTCCACAACCGGCAAATACCGACAATAATTGCTAACAGTAAAAGTCCACCCAAGGCAATGCTACCCCGACTCAACACCAACAACCAGAGATGCTTACGGGTAGGGCAAGGGGAGTGATGATCTTGATTGAGAGATTTAGTCATTTGCTTTCACTGTATTAATTGCCGGATGTCGCAGGCACACACAAGCATTAACTGGCACATGGATTCGGTATGCCATTTCCAGGATACGCCAACTAAACCCAAGACCTCATTGGTTAAGTTACGGTATTTGCTTGATACAGTACTTATGCTTAATCATATTGGCGTTTTCAGGAAAATCTGAATAGAGTAATCCTCAAATCAAACCGGATTCCTATAGTTCTTAGAAAAGTTCTCTAAGAACTTTAATTCCCTTGCTTCTCATCAAGTGCCTTCTGAATAGCATCCCTACAAAATTGGGGCGGGTCGTCTTGTGACCTTACCTCTTCCTTCATTTCCTTGGTGACTCTAAAGCTTAACTGGTCGGTTAATGGCTCCTCACCCTTCGGTTGTGCTGGTTCAAAATTTTGGGGATTACCTTTAGGATTGGGCATTGTTGCGAGATGTAAATATAAGTTGATACTAATGAAACCATTAGAATAGAGTTTTAATCGGTAGGCTACTCGCCTGGAAACTTGCTACCTACCGATTCCCACTTTCACAAGAGGTAATTCCATGTTTACACGTTCAGAACTCGAAATAAAGACTATCAACGAATTACGTGACTTGTGCCGTCGATATGGTATCAAGCCCACAGGCAATGCCGGGTACAAAACCAGTTACATTACCTCGCTGATTGCATTCCCGGCGATCGCACTTCACCAGCTACAGGAAGGTAAGGGGCTAAGAAGACTCAGCTTTGAGGCATTCCAGAACATTGGTGCTGCACTTGACCAGATGAATGCACCCACTGATGAGCAAACGGTATAAGAACTATAGACATATAAGATAGATATAGATTCTCGCTCCCAGTTCACCAGGAGAATAAGATTAGAAAATTAGTAGACAGAAAGAGGTGGGCGATAGTAGTTCAATCGTACTAAAAAGTCCAATTACTAGAAAGTTAGTAGAAATTGGTGGATAATAGGCTGAAAGTATTGATACTACGCAATTAGTACATTTATGCGTCTTTTTGTGTTAATTTTTAATGCTCGAACGAAAAATGAGGGGATTCACACGATTCGGGAGGGCGAGCGCAATAAAATTCTGATGTTCGAGTCAGAAGACGATGCCACACGCTTCGCGCTGATGCTGGAAGCTCAGGATTTCCCCTCACCTACACCAGAGCTAATCGATGCTGAGGAAATCAAGGAATTTTGCAAAAGTGCTGGATATGAATGGGAAATCATCCCAGAAAACAGCAATTTAGTTGTGACTCCTCCAGAACTGAACGTGGAAGAAACTGACTGGCAAGCAAACGCCCAGAAGGAGGATACTATTGAAGACACCTTCCCTTTCAATCAACAGCCACTAGAAGAACCAGGATTATCTGATTCTGAATTAGAGAAGATGCGTCGCAAATTGGAAGGATTGTTGTAATTAGTCATTAGTCATTAGACATCTCCGAAAAAGAAAAAGACCCCACTTCCATTCCTCTCCCCGTTGGC
>CAZZZY010000177.1:0-9668 GCA_964658545.1 uncultured Acetobacteraceae bacterium
TAAGCGCAGAGGTACGCAAAGAATTCGCTATGAATTAATGAAATGCTGTACTAAGAGCCTGCTTTTAACTTAGCTGACAATGGGTGTGACGAGTTGATGCAAGACGAAAAACCAAGTAGCAATATTGGTGCTTGATTGGTAAGCATTTGGCAATCTGGCAGGTAGTGATTAGAGTATTTTGATATATTGCAGAAATTACCAAGATGTTTTTACTTATTATACAGAGGACGGGCTAACCCCCGTCTTTTTTGTTGCTGATTATTTGGCATTTTTGTCTAATGGCGACGCCGAATAGCCCGTCGTAGACATCGCTAATCCCAAATCTCGAAACGTCCAAAATTCGTTGTGTGACTACTGGATTTATTGTCTTATTTGTCAATGTGTAAGCTCTGAATTTAATTAAGCTTCAGCAATATTTTTGTTAAGCCATCGCCTAACTTTTCAATAGATTCTTGCTGTTTAGGATCTTTTAACGTGCCATCGGCATTAAAGGCTTCGTAAGCTTTGGGTAATGCTATTTGATCGGGGAGTACCAAAACTTTGATGTTTCCCAAAATAGACCGCAAATGAACCAACCCCCGTAAACCACCAAGGGCACCTGGGGAAGCGCTCATAATGCTAGCAACCTTACCTGCAAAAGCAGCCAATGGTGCTTCATTTGGGGCTGGACGGGATGCCCAGTCAATGGCGTTCTTCAAAACTGCTGTGAGTGAACTGTTATATTCTGGCGAAGCAATCAGCAATCCTTGATGAGAAATCAGCAAATCCTTGAAAGTGCGGGCGTTGGCTGGTAGTCCTTCTTGAGCTTCCAAATCTTCATCAAACAGAGGTAGGGGCAAATCGCGGAGGTCTATATAAGTCACTTCTGCGCCTGCTACCTTAGCACCAGCCGCCGCGATTTTTACCAATTTTTTGTTGTAAGAATCAATTCGGGTGCTGCCAGCAAAGGCGAGGATTTTAGGTATAAATGCCATAGTTCTAGGTTAAATGGGAAAGATTGGCCACTTCACCTGCATTATCATGTTTTCAGGCGATCGCTATTTGCTACCTTTAGATTTTCTTTATAAATTTTCTCTAAGCTCGTTCTTTAGTCGCTTCCAGCAGCTTAACGCTGGCATAAATAGCATCAATATAAGGTGTGGGAATTTGAGTGAGTTTTCCCAATTCTGCCACCGCGCCAACAATAGCGTCTATCTCCGTAGCACGTCCGGCTTCAATATCTTGTAGCCCCGCTTCCTGGATATCGCTAGTTGCCAGAGACGGAGTAGCAATTTGGCTCGAACCGTCTGCCATGAGCAACTTCAGCCCATTTTTTTGAATTGCTTCCAAATGAGAACCACGCGCAATCAGCGTCACTGCTTCGCCTGCTAGTGACAGTTTTGCCCCTAAATATCCACCGATCGCACCTGCGCCAACAATACAGATTTTCATGTTGATTTACCCTCCAACAGTTAGACTTTGCATCGCTGATAGCAGGTCTTGATGAACAGATTTGGAGTCAGCTATTATCAATCCAGGTAGACTATAGTTTTTACACGTATGCAGTGGCGGCAAAGGCGAACCGTCTAGAGTAGTTACCATCCAACCAGCCTCTTTTGCAATAAAAGCGAGTGCAGCACTATCAATAAATTTACCCGATTTGATGACTGCTCCACTCAAGTCACCACTGAGAATACCATTAAGATTGGGAATTTGAATATCACTAGAGTAATCAGTTGCTATATCAATTACTTTATATCGAGCTTTTAGTAAAGGTGCGATCGAATTCATTCCCCATCCCAACAAAATAGAAGGCTTGGCGGATGTAATATGTAACGGAGTACAGGCTTCTAAGCTCATCTCCAGCGTTCCTTTAAAAGCACCTTCACCTCGAATAGCGTAAAAATAAACATTTTGGGCAGGGGAAATGGCGAGTACTGCTTCAAAGTCATCCGAATTTAGAATACTGAGAATAATTTGGTAATTAGAATGTCCATCCATATAAAACTTCGTACCATCGATCGGGTCGAGCGTGACTAAGTAATCACCTTCTGAACCGAGTTCAGTAGCACGAAAATATTTGGTGTTATTAGAACTTTCATATTCTTCCCCAAAAAACCGAATCTCTGGAAAAGTGCCCAGTAATACTACTTCTACTAGATTTTGAATAGCCACATCCGCATCAGTCAGTGCAGCACTAAAAAAGTTGTTTCCTTGTTCTTTGGCGGGGAGTGCAGCAATTTTTGGTTGTAGAAAATCGGCATAGGCTGCTGCTACTTTGAGATGGGGGAGTAAAGTCTCTAAAATTAGTCGAGTAGTTGGTGTTGTGGACATTGCAGCAAACTCCTTTCAGAAATCATCTACCGTTGGCAGGGCGATAGAATTCTATATCTAGACAAAATTAAAGTAAAAAGAAAGAACGCTGATTTTGTAGGATGTCTAGCGATTTTAAATGGGTGGCTTATTTCCGCCGACCTGTACTAGTTAGCTAATTGGTAATGTAAACCAGAAAGTTGCTCCTGCATCCAATGCACTGTTCACACCAATTTCGCCGCCGTGAGCATTGATAATTTGCTTACATAAATATAAGCCCAATCCCAAACTGACAGAATTGCGGGTATTTGCACCCCGAAAGTAAAGGTCAAAAAGCCGAACACTTTGTTGTTGACTAATTCCCACGCCGTTATCACTCACTGTACAATAAATTTCTTCATCCTTACGGGTAGCATTAATTGTCAAGAGCAATCCGGGAGGATTATGTTTCAGGGCATTAACTATTAAGTTAGAAAAAACTCGCCATAGTTGTGTGGGATCAGCATTCACTAATGGCAAATCCACGGATACCAGATTTGTCAAGGTTGCTTGGTTTTGCTCTAGTAGTGGCTCTAAATCAGCGATCGCCGCTTCGACGACTGTCAGTAATTGTACAGGTTGAAGTTGTAAAACAATACCTTGCATTTCACTGATATGAGCTTCCATCAACGAATTAATTAAGTTCAGTTGGCGATCGCTACTTTGAATCATCCGCTCTAAAATAGAGCGTGAAATCGAAATATTTTCCTCTGGACGTGCAAGCAAGTTTCTCAGCACCATTAAAGTACCCAGCACTGGGTTGCGTAAGTCGTGGGAAACCGCATGGAAAAATACTCGTAGTTCTTCTTCAGTTTGTTTGCGCTGGGTAATATCTTCAATCAAACCTTCGTAATAAAGCAGTTTAAGATTTTCGTCACGCACTGCGTAGGCTTTTTCCGAAATCCAGACAATACTCCCGTCTCGGCGATAAATTTGGGACTCAAACTCTGAAATGCTGCCATACTTTTCCATCAGACGGACAAATTCTGCGCGGCGGTTCGGATCAACATACAATTTTTCTATATCAGTTAAATTTGCTGTCACCTCCTCCGCTAAGGAGTAGCCATAAATATTTGCTAAAGCGGGATTTGCCGTAATGTAACGTCCATTGGGAGTGCTTTGAAAAATACCTTCAACAGCGTTTTCAAAAATGCTGCGATATTTAGCTTCTGCGACCTTGAGTTTTTGGTAGGCAGATTCCAATTCTTGACGGGCGTAAAATTCAGAACGTTGCAGGCGATCGTATAGATAAACACCGATATCACATATAGCACAAAACCAAAAAATGTATAAAATAAATGTCACGCTATATATTTCTGGATGATCGGGAACTGCTGTTTTTAGCCCAAGTGCCGTATTCACACCAAAATAGTAAACCAGCACACCCACTTGACATAGCAAATGAAGAATCCAGAAGACTGGTATTAATATAGCTTGGCTTAAAAACAGCAGTGACCAACCGATGGTGTCGGGTAGTGCAAAACCTCTGATGGTTGCAAACAACTGCGATGCTAGACTAATTGCCCAAGAAGACCCCAAAAATAATAAATCTGGACGACGACGACCTAACTTTGTTTTATGTAGGGCAAAGCAAATAAGTATACTTACAAGCATTGCAACATTGATCACAAGGCTTTTAGCTCTAAGTACTTCTGGCAGCCTTCCCAACTCTTTTAAAGGGAAAAACAAACCGTAAATGTCTCGCAAAGTAAAAGACAACAGACAGATCAGTACTAGCCATAACCATAAACGCAATCTCTGCCACAAAAAGCGATCGCGCCAAGCTTTGTAACCAGTAGTGATTTCATCTGTTGCTGGTGCAGAAAAGATTTTTCTCCACCACCTTTGCACTGTTGTAAACGAAGTAGCAATTAGCATCCGAGCAACTTTGCCCATACCTTGAGGGTGTTTCCCTTACTCAACACTGTCGTAAATAACACCCTCTCATTTTTTGGTGATTTATGGGTGATTTGTTGCAATTGATTGCTAATCATAAGTTAGCACAAGCTGTTTTTCATCATTCTTTTTAGGAAATTCGTAGACAATTGATTGATTTACGGAACTAAAGTTGAGCCTCATATAAAACTTCACATAAAGCCGTTGATCTGAGAAAATAAGCATTATGGATTTACTGTGAGAAAAACGCTACGACATCAAACAGATACACAATAATAATTAAAAGTCAATAGTCAATGGTCAATATTTCTACTCTCCACTTTGGACAAAAAGCGAAATATAGCGAGGAATTATCATGGAAACAAAAATTGCCAAACTATTGGATGGTAAAGCAATAGCAGCAAAAATTCAGCAAGAACTTTCTGTTGCCATCACACAATTACAACCCAAAATTGGACGATCCCCTGGTTTAGCAGTTTTGATGGTTGGGGATAACCCAGCATCAGCTGCTTATGTACGCAATAAAGAAAAAGCTTGCGCTAAAGTTGGTATAGCCTCTTTTGGTAAGCATTTTCCCGCCCAAACTACCCTAGAGGAGTTAGAAGAGGTCATAGCTGCACTAAACCATGATGAACGGGTGGATGGAATTCTTGTGCAGTTGCCCTTACCTAACCACTTGGATGCTGTGACTCTACTACATCAAATTGATCCCGATAAAGATGCTGATGGACTACATCCAGTTAATTTAGGGCGACTAGTACGGGGAGAAACAGGTTTACGTAGCTGCACCCCGGCTGGTGTGATGCGACTTTTACAAGAATATGAGATTCCCTTGCAGGGAAAACAGGCAGTAGTGGTGGGGCGCAGTATTTTGGTGGGTAAACCGATGGCGCTGATGCTACTAGAAGCTGATGCCACAGTCACCATCGCTCACTCGCGATCGCATGACCTCAAAACCATCACCCAAAATGCTGATATTCTAATTGCAGCAGTAGGTCGTCCCGGGCTGATCACTGCTGATCTGGTGAAACCAGGTGCTGTTGTGGTAGATGTGGGAATGAACCGCGTCACCGATGCTAGTGGCAAAAGTCGCTTAATTGGCGATGTTGACTTTGAATCAACTGCTGGTGTAGCAGGATTTATCACCCCCGTTCCTGGTGGTGTTGGCCCTATGACTGTCGCCATACTGTTGCAAAATACATTCACCAGCTATTCCAGGGCGGCAAGAGAAGAAAGAGAGTATTGAGTTAAAAGTTAAGAATTATTAATCCCAACTCCTGACCCCTAACCCCTAATTCTTCATTTTTTTCAGCGCCACAGCACCTTAAAATTGTGACGTGTGAGACGAAAATCCCAAAATCTCAGGAATCAAAGAATGGTAGCAACTGATAACGTTCAAAAGATACCACCAGAGGAAGCCAAGCTTAACTTAGCAGTCTATCTGAAAGAGCGACAAAAGCTTTGTGATCATGCTTTGGATCAGGCTATCCCCATCATTTATCCAGAAAAGATTTATGAGTCGATGCGCTACTCGTTATTAGCTGGAGGTAAGCGTGTACGTCCCATTCTTTGTCTTGCTACCTGTGAAATGATGGGTGGCACTATCGAAATGGCGATGCCAACAGCTTGTGCTGTGGAGATGATCCACACAATGTCCTTGATTCATGACGACCTACCAGCGATGGATAATGACGATTACCGTCGTGGAAAGCTAACGAATCATAAAGTCTATGGCGAAGATGTGGCGATTTTGGCTGGGGATGGCTTGTTGGCTCTCGCTTTTGAGTTTGTTGCCCTTCAAACCCCCCCAAGCGTTAAGAGAGAGCTAGTCTTGGAGGTAGTTGTCCGTCTTGGTCGCGCGCTGGGGGCCGCTGGTTTAGTCGGTGGTCAAGTTGTTGATTTAGAGTCGGAAGGAAAATCAAATATTTCTCTAGAAACGCTAAATTTCATTCATAGACACAAAACAGCTGCCCTTTTGGAAGCTTGCGTAGTTTGTGGCGGGATCATAGCTGGGGCATCACCTGAAGATGTGCAGCGCCTGACCCGTTATGCTCAAAATATTGGGCTAGCATTTCAAATCATAGATGATATTTTGGATATCACTTCTACCCAAGAGCAATTAGGTAAAACAGCTGGCAAAGACCAAAAAGCCAAGAAAGTGACCTATCCTAGCCTTTGGGGACTTGAGGAATCGCGCTTAAAAGCCCAAGAGCTAGTGAAAGCAGCTTGTGCGGAATTAGAGCCATTTGGGGAGAGAGCCAACTCACTCCAAGCGATCGCTCATTTTATTACTAGCCGCAATAACTAGCAATGCTTTGCGTAATTTGAAATTATTATACCGCAAGCGTTTCATTGATTGGGAGTGGGTGGTTTATTTACACGACGCTGTACTATTACCGCCCAGCAGAGTTCAAAATTCAAAATTCAAAAAGCTTATTTGGTCAGCTTTGAAGCTATTTTGAATAATTGGTCTGTTTCCCGGTGATGTACTAGATTAATTTGGGATTTTGGGTTGAATCTAAATGTTTCCTCAACCAACAACTGCTGCTAATATTTATTAACCTAACCAAAATACCATGCAGGACATAGGCAACATTTTAGACAACCGGGTGCTGCTGGTTGCTCTGGTAGCTTGTTTAATTGCTCAAGCACTAAAGCTCGTAATCGAGATCGTCAAAAATCGTAAACTGAATGTGCGTGTTTTGGTGACAACTGGAGGTATGCCAAGTGCCCATTCAGCCTTAGTTACGGCTCTAGCCGCTGGTGTAGGGCAAACACTTGGTTGGGCATCTCCTGATTTTGCCGTTGCGATAGTTTTTGCCATCATCGTCATGTATGATGCAGCCGGAGTTCGCCAAGCAGCTGGTAAGCAAGCTCGCATCCTCAATCAAATGATTGATGAGTTATTTCATGAAAAACCAGACTTTAGCCAAGACCGTCTGAAGGAATTGCTCGGACATACACCAGTTCAGGTAATAGCTGGGTCGGCTTTGGGTATAACAATCTATTGGTTAGCTAGGTTTGCTTATTTAAGCTAAGACAATTAATCTTTGTTTGAGTCGTTATTTATAATTGGTAACTGGTAATTTGTCAACTGACAAATTACCAGTTACCACTTTGGTAGATCGCATCAGTATTCCAGAAAACTTAATATCACTACAACTGCACAGTTGAGCGCAGCAGAATCACCTTACGACTATCTACTATGCTGGCAACGAAACCGCCATTGTTCAACTTCTGCAATGTTCTGTATGCTTCACTTTGGTTAGTGGTATAAACTGCTAGCAAGTAAGGACGTTGTCCATAAGAAACAAAACCTACGTTACCTCCTACTAGTTGTTGCACACTATTTACTATTTCAGGACGGTTGTAATAATCTACCAACACTGCATAACCCTCTCCTAATGCTTGAGGATTATAGTTAACTGTCTGCTGAGGTGGCTGTCGCTGTGGCTGCACATCTGCCGTTGTTGGCCGAGTGGTGATAATGGCAGATAAGCCAACAATATTGCTTACATATCTTGCCCATCGATTGGCATCATCAATTTTTTTAAAGCCCCCTATCCGCGTCACAGTTTCTTTGAGATATTTGCAGGTAATGGTCTTTAGCTCAGGTGGTAAGGCGCTACGCAACTGCTTTTGATTATCTGCTGTAGGACTGACTACTAATAAAAGATACTCACCCGAAGCTGGTGGTTGACAAAGGGGAATGGCTTGTTGAGCAAATACAGAACTCATACCACCAATCAATCCTGCGTAAGCGAAGCTCATCGTAGATATCGCTAATCCTAAAACACTTGGTAAAGTCTGAAATCTATGCACAAAAGTTAGATTATGTAAATCAAGGTGTCCTAGAAGATTTTATAAGAAAAAAGCTGAAAACTTAGCTACTTCAGTATGGGGATGAAAGGAGTGTCAAAAAATATATTTTGTTACTCACAAAGAAAATTGGGGAGATGAGGGAGGGCACAGGGGCACAGGGGCACAAGGGTAGGAGAAGAATAACAATGCCCAAATGCCCCATGCCCAATGCCCAATTTCTAAGATACAGTAGCCAAGGATGCCAAGCAGGGCTATTTCATTCTCATTTAGCCCGCCTCAGAATAAATTCTGAGTCTAATAGCGAAAGTCGTCTAAAGACGACTGAGAAAAGATTATAGTCCGTTTTAACGGACTTTAGCTATTAGCCCCGAACTTTAGTTCTGGGCGGTTTATGTCTAGAACGAAATAGCCAAGGATGCCAAGGCATCTGGAATTGACTGAGAAGGGGACTGGAATTCACCAGTGATTACGTACTCTAAACGCAGTTTTAACCAAGTAATAAATTGAGGATTTGTAGAAATAATTGCTACTGCTGGTTGGGGACACTTTGCCTTTAGTTGTGCAAATTGGGGTGCTTCTAAGAAAGCTGGTTGCTGAACCAACCAAAAATCTATTTGTTTTTCCTGTTCGTGGTAATTACGAGTGCGTTCTTTAATAACTTCGTGTATCGGTTCTTCTTCAAGAAGAAAACGGTGACTAGCCAAAACGTAATAGTATGTTTGCATTTTCATCCTTTGGTTGCTGTGTGAATAATGTCAGGGCACAGTACTACATTCTGCACCCTGATGAGCTAACTCTTGCGGGATTTCTTGAACCAAGAACTGAACGGACAAGCACTTACTGGGTTTTCAGCATTTGTCTGTTTGCCACCAGATGTTAGCTTTTCCAAGAACAGATTATTGTCGAAGTAGTGTTCTAAGGAAATAACCTTCAAGTCATCGGTAACTTTTGCAATGCTCATACCGATAATTTCTACTGTCTCTCCAGTAGGTGCATAGCCTTTGTATTCTCCGTTAAAGTGTCCCCAATGCCGCCATTTGAATGTGACATTTGGGGGCCCTGAGAAAACTTCCAGCACTTCCCAAGGAAATCCTTGAGGAAATGTTGTGTGGAAGACTTTTGCTGATGATTCAAAGGTTTCTTCTGAAGCCTTGTAATGCTCTGAATCAGGCATAAATAAATTGTAAGTACCTTGGGCTGATAAATCTGCTGCGGTGTACTCTATTCCGCCATTGGTACTGACGCGAAACTGTTCATTGACAATAGATAACCACTGTTGCGGGTTAGCTTTGAAAGATACCTCCATCTCGAAGGTTCGCACCAAGTTTTGCACGATCGCTTCCAGTGTACCTTCAAGGTGATTGTGGATACTTTCTTGGGCGAGATTCTCTTTTGAACGAGAATAATCAGGTGGTGTCTGATAGCGCCACTCGACATCAGTGCTTTCTGCTATCACTTTATCTCTATCCTGTACCCAAAGCGGTAGGTTGTTAGACTGTGTTGCGCTCATAGAAGTTTTTGCTGAAGATTTGATCCCAATTTCTAGATTTCGCAGTGACAACCCTCTTTGGGGGATTGGGAAGTAAGAATTTTAGATTTTAGATTTTAAATTTTGGATT
>CAZZZY010000178.1:0-6941 GCA_964658545.1 uncultured Acetobacteraceae bacterium
AATCTACAAATGACAAATGACTAATAACTATAAGGATTCTGGGGTTGAGGAATCTTTTTGAGTGAGGTAGCGGCAATGGTAAGTTGGCGTTTACCTGCCAAATTTTCTGTCACCATTTGTCCTTCTACTTCCAGCCAGGTGTCAGGGGAATAAGTTTCTTGATTATTTGGGAGTTTGACGGGTAATCCCACAGGGTAAGCATCTGCTGCACAGCAAGTTAAGACAAATCGGGCTAAAAACAAATATTCCTTTCCTATATCCGCCGGGTGAATGACAAATCCCTGCACTTTGACTTTTTGCCCTGTATATGTATCTGGCTCTGGATAGACATTAACAGTGCGTACCCAATCTACAAGCGATCGCTCTTCTGGACGAACAGTAGCTCGAAAAGCTTGGGGTTTGACGCGTGTAGTTCCCAATAAATCAGTCGTTACACCCCTTTGGAGTGCTTTGTCACTAGCAAAAACTTGCGGTGTAAACATGAAACCTAGAATTGCTGCAATCAATAACAAAGAACTGCCCCAACCAGGGGGAAATAAACTGATGTGCTGGGCGTTTGGCACAACATCACGGCGACGTTGCAGCCAAAGTTCTTGCATCTTGAAGAAACCAATAATAATCAAGCTGATACCAGTCACAACCACTAACCAAATGTAATTTGGGTGAATCAACAGGTTCAGCTTGTTAGTTAGCCAATATTTCAACATCGAAGCGCCCCAAGCTGTAATTGCTAGAGCATCCAGCCAAGGGAATAACCGATTTGGGATTTTAGATTTGGGATTTTTATTAGCCATTAGTTATTGGGCATTGGGCACTTGTACTGAGCGAACGCGAACAGCGTCTCTAAGAGTTGCCGAAGTATGGGGCACTTGTACTGAGTGTGCGATGTACTGAGCGCGACCGTTGTATCGAAGTATGGGGCATTGGTTATTAGCAAAGAACAAAAGACTAATTTTCTAAAGGACTTGCAAATTGAGGAAAAGAGTTAATACAAATGTTAATTGTGCCGCTAAAGCAAATAAGTAAAAAACAGTTTTGGGTTTAAAAATGGATAACATCAAACCAACGCCTTTGATGTCAACCATTGGGCCAAACACCAGAAATGCTAACAAAGAACCACTGCTAAAGGTTGAGGCAAAAGACAAGGCAAAGAAAGAATCGACTGTAGAACAAATTGATACCACTACTGCTAATATCAGCATGACCACAATCGAGCTAATCGGCCCAGAACCGAGAGTTAGGATCATTTCACGGGGGGCTAGGATTTGAATAGTAGCTGCGATCGCACTTCCTAAAATCATCACTCCGCCCAATTCCCGGAATTCTTGGATGCTATTATCTATCACTAGGCGCAGTTTATCTGCAAAGGGTTTATTGGTATTAGAAATTGGGGTAGTCCCCTGTACCAAATTAGGATCTATCCGCAGAGGTATACCTGCTTTTCCTCCTAAGATATAAGTCCCAGATTGCAAGATATTGGGTATTGCCTCTTGCTGTTCTACTTGGTAACGCTGACCACGGCGTGTGGTTTCGGGCTGCGCGGGCGGGTTGAACTTCATATACCGAGCGACCGCAGGTCGGACTATAGGATTTAAGTCCTTTTGAAAACTGAAAATAAAACCGATAATTGTGGCAATTGCTAGGGAAAATACGACTCGTAAGACCACTATTTCTGGCTGGTCTCGAAATGCTATCCAAGTTGACCAAATTACAACTGGGTTAATTGTTGGTGCTGCTAGCAAAAAACTGATTGCGACTGGTGTGGGTACTCCCTGAATTATGAACCGCCGCGCTACCGGTACATTCCCGCACTGACACACCGGAAATAAAAAGCCGATCATACTACCAACGAAAGCACCTAGCAGGGGATTTGTGGGCATTTTTTCTACTAATTTGCGCTCATCAACAAAAAATAGCAGCAAACTGGAGAATAAAACCCCAAGAAGCAAAAAAGGCATCGCCTCGACTAGCAGACTTAAAAATAGCGTAAAACCATTGTTCAGTTGATTCATGAGCGTCGCAGTCAAAAGCGGTTTTTAGTTTTAGGGTTCTGCCTAGTCATTCTATCGAAATGGGGATCAAATGCAGTTCGGGAAAATTAAACATCATTTAAGTAGCAAGTTGTCTTACGTTTCAAATAGCCCTTAAGCGCTACAAACCTTTGCTTCAGCCAAGATAGTTATATTTCCCTGAGTGCATTTACTGACGATGACTATTCCTAAGATTGTCTAATTTGAGAAATTGTTCCGAATATAGAGGGCAAGTCGCTGCATGGATGATTTGGAATTACCTATATTTATATTTATAGTAATTTGCTGGATAAGATATTAGCTGGGCTGTAGTTTCATCAAATATTCACAGTTATTCAACAATTGGTGTAGGTGTAACCCGCACTCAGTGACCGTCGTAGACATCGCTATTGGTTGCTACCATCATTGATTTTGGGTAGTTCTGTCCAAATTTAATCTGAGATTTAGTCCAATACGCTTGGGTTAAGGTTAAAACCTTTTGCCAAAGTCAATTTTTTTAACGTAGACGCAAAGCGGCTGACCGCAGGGTACCACAGAGGCAAGGCAGCGCGGTCTTGGGGGTTTCCCCCATGAGCGACTGCCGCGCAGAGAACACAGAGAGAACAAAGACATGCTTAACTGAACTGTATTGAGATTTAGTCCACTTAAGTGGACTTTCGCTATCAGCCCTGAACTTCAGTTCTGGGCGGGATTGCTTGACTGCGTGAGAGTTTAACTCTGACAAAAATGCGGGTAGAGGTTTTTTCGACTTGTGTGTACACCGTAGCCGACGGGGGAGAGAGACAGCTTGAACTTTGTCGAACTCACATTTTGTTAATTGGAAAATATACCAAAGTTAATTACGTTTTTGTGGAGTTCCCCAAATCTTGATTTGTTGATCAAATCCACCACTAGCAAGAATTTTACCATTTGGACTAAAAGCGATCGCGCTTACCCAATCTCTATGTCCACTCAGTGTATTTATTAACTCACCTGTAGTTAAATTCCACAGTTTAATCCCATCTCTACCGGCACTGGCAAGGGTTTGTCCATCGGGGTTAATGGCGATCGCATTTACCCAGTTATTATGTCCTGTGAGGGTGCGGACTAATTCTCCAGTATTAATATTCCACAGTTTGACTGTGCGATCGCGGCTAGCACTAACTAATGTTTCTCCATCTGGTGTAAACATAACAGCGCTAACAGAATTAGAATGAGCTACAAATTCATTGATTAATTTACCAGTACTCAAATTCCACAGCTTGATTACACCCTTATTGTCACCACTAGCCAAGGTCTGTCCATCAGGGCTAATGGCTAAGGTATAAATCAAATTATCAAAGCCGACTAGAATCCCTAGAGGACGCTGCTGCACTAAATCCCATAGACGAATCCCATCCAAAGCTCCACTAATGAGAACTTTACTATCAGGAGACACAGCTAAAGATAATACATTACTGGTATGTCCTACAAAAGAGCGGCTAAATTTCAAATTTTTCAGGTTCCAGAGGTTAATTGTGTTGTCATCACTACAACTAGCGAGGGTTTGTCCGTCTGGTGAAATCACTAAAGACTCTACGGCTGCTTTGTGTGCTTTGTTAATATCCGCCAACTTTTTACCGTTTACTGGATTCCACAGGCGAATAACACCCTCGTTTTCTGCACCTCCACTCACAAGAATTCTGCTATCTGGACTGAAAGTGAGGGATTTAACAGTTCCGTCATGTCCTCTGATTGTGTAAAGTAGTTGGGCATTAGCAAAACTGTGAGTAGTTTGGAAATTTTGTGTTACTTCAACGGCAGCATGAGCTTGATGAATGTAAAACCCTTGCCAGGTAATTACTGGAAGGGCAACAGCTGCCATAAATGCCAGGATAATATATGGTCGCAGAAAATTACCCCCACCTCTTCCCTCACTATTCACCAGAACCTCCGCGCCGAAGTAGACCACTTCGACAAACTCCCTTCCCTGCGGGACGCTACGCGTAGCTTGCTTCTCCGTAGGAGTACGACAGGTGACACAGTGAGCAGTGCATCGCCTGGCTTTATATATGGGGATAAGGCGCGGGCGATTTTAATCGCCGTCTTAAAATCCATAGGAATATCCGTCCTTTTTATGAATTGCTGAACAAAATCTATGGCTAATACTTAGTGCTGAAAGTACTTAGTAGGTAAGATTAGGACTTTTTTGAACCCCCCACCTAAAGGCGGGGGGTTACTGACTTTTTATATACAAACAAATCTTCTAGAATTCTAAAGTGGTGGTTTTTTCTTAGAAACGCTTAACATTGGTAAAGGCGCACTAGAAGAACGAGAAGGCAAATAATGTTGCACTACAGGCTCGTCTAGTAGAGGACGACGCTGCTGGAAACGCCACAATTTAAAGGCTAGCGCTACGCCTGTTGTTCCCAAACCAAAAGCGAACAACGACCAGCTATCATTCAATCCGCCAATCAGGGCATCCATAACGCCCATCGTCACAAATACACTGATGAGTGGCTCTTTTCGATAGGTTGACTTCAAAAAACGAGGTAATACAGCATTCATCACAGCTTGGTTGGTTCCAGTTCAGCTTTTGTATATATTTACCAAGAATACCTCACCCATAATTTGCCTTTCTCATCCAAGGCAGACACTAATTATGATTTTCTTTAGTTGGGGAGGAAGTTTAATCATTAATCGGCTTGCATATATTAGTTGCAAGTCTATGATATTTCCATCACTAGTAGGTATTTTGATTCCTCTCTTGCTTACATTCTAGGGCAATAATTTACGAATAAGTCCAGTTAGACTATCTAGGGTAAAGTACTTCTCTATCAAATGTCGAAGTAAAAACCAACTGGGTTGTTCCAGCTGGTTGAAACTCTTTTAACTACTAGCTTACAGCTTCTACTTTGTGCTGGTTGGTGGTACTACTTCAGACCTAGCCATGATAGCACCCCTTGATTGGTGACATATTCAATCACCAGCATCAAAGCGAAGCCAATCATTGCAGCTCGACCATTCAAGCGTTCAGCATATTCGTTAAAGCCAAATTTCGGTTCTTCTAGTTTAGGTGTAATCGTTGGTTGTGTTTGTGTCATTTTTAAGAAACCTTTTTTTCGGCAAATGGGACTTGATATGAGACTTCGCAGCAGTTATCAGGTATAAGCGGTAAAGGTTAAAATAATTGACTGGTTGTTTTTTTCTTAACCTTTACCCTACACTTGGCAACTTATGAGTTGATTGCAGTGCTTGAATGCCAGGATGACTTGATATATTCAGCAAAAGCTTCCTAGTAGGGAGCTATACAATCACTCTTTTAATAAATTGTTACTATTCTTTATATATTGTATAAACACTAGGGTAATAGTCAAGGGCTTGAGTTTGGGGCGACTCAGATTAAATTGAGAAACTCAGAACCGAGATTAGCTATCTGTAATACAGCTATCTGCAATAGATCAGTAGCAAGCTTGAGATTCGCAGGCTAGAGTTAAACAAAAAAAATTATCCGAGGCGACATATGGAAATCGGCGTTCCAAAGGAAAATAAGGATCAAGAATTTCGTGTAGGGTTAAGTCCTTCTAGTGTGCGGGTGCTGCGAGAAAATGGTCATAGCATCTTCGTCGAGACACAAGCAGGTAACGGTGCTGGATTCTCAGATAATGACTACAGAACTGCTGGAGCCGAGATTGTCCCTACATCAGAAACGGCTTGGAATCGGGAATTGGTTGTGAAAGTCAAAGAGCCTCTGATATCTGAGTATAAATTTTTGCAGAAAGGGCAGATATTATTTACTTATTTACATTTAGCTGCCGATCGCAAATTGACAGAGCATTTAATTGATTGTGGCACTTGTGCGATCGCCTACGAAACTGTAGAACAACCTGGTGCTAACAAACTCCCTTTGCTTACCCCGATGAGCGTGATTGCCGGTCGGCTAGCAGTACAATTTGGGGCCAGATTCCTAGAACGTCAGCAAGGTGGTAGAGGAATCCTTTTGGGCGGTGTCCCTGGAGTCAAGCCAGGCAAAGTAGTAATTTTAGGTGGCGGCGTTGTCGGCACAGAAGCAGCTAAAATTGCTGTGGGCGTGGGTGCGATCGTGCAGATTTTAGATGTGAGTGTCGAGCGCCTATCTTACCTAGAAACTCTCTTTGGCTCTAGGGTGGAATTGCTTTATAGCAACTCTGCTCATATTGAAACCGCCGTCAAAGAAGCCGATTTGCTCATTGGCGCAGTTTTAGTCTTAGGACGTAGGGCACCTACATTAGTATCGCGCGAATTAGTTAAACAAATGCGTCCTGGTTCGGTAATAGTTGATGTAGCCGTTGACCAAGGCGGTTGTATAGAAACCTTACGCGCCACATCTCACACTAATCCGGTATATGTTGAAGAGGGTGTGGTTCATTATGGCGTTCCCAATATGCCAGGAGCAGTACCTTGGACAGCAACTCAGGCACTTAATAACAGTACATTACCTTATATCGTCCAGTTGGCGAACTTGGGAATTATGGCCCTGGAAGTTAACCCAGCCTTAGCTAAGGGTGTGAATGTGCAGAATCATCGCTTAGTGCATCCGGCTGTGCAAGAAGTATTCCCTGATTTGGCAAATTAAGGTGTGCAAGTATTAGGCGATCGCTTATTTGAATCGAGGTAGCGATCGGTAATTAGACTAATTTTGTTGGCTTATGCGCGGATGGGTAGGTGTACAAAATGAGAAGGGGCAAAAAATGGCTGTTGCTCCATCGATACAAGCTTTTCAGGGCAATAGTACTTTTAAACCATCCGCGCACCTCATGGAGACTGGCTTTCAGCGATTTGCATCTTGTGCTATGACTATTCGCTGTGTTATGATTTATTCATTCGCGCAGCTGCACCTTGAAAACCAAATACAACAGGGCTTTCAGACCCCAGCGATTGCAATTCATCAAAATCCCTATTAGGGATTGAAAC
>CAZZZY010000178.1:7041-9664 GCA_964658545.1 uncultured Acetobacteraceae bacterium
ATTGCAATTCATCAAAATCCCTATTAGGGATTGAAACCAAAATCGCAGTCTTTTTGATTATTCATAAAATAATTGCAATTCATCAAAATCCCTATTAGGGATTGAAACTGCGATTGCACTACCTTCGTATGGGGTGAGATTGATTGCAATTCATCAAAATCCCTATTAGGGATTGAAACACAGCGCTCAGTTCTTGGTGATGAAGAGGGTGTTTATATTGCAATTCATCAAAATCCCTATTAGGGATTGAAACTGCGGATTTTTCTGACAATCTCTGCCAATTTTTGATTGCAATTCATCAAAATCCCTATTAGGGATTGAAACGTCTGATGCGAAAATGCACATTTGACAAGAAGCCATTGCAATTCATCAAAATCCCTATTAGGGATTGAAACTTCTTAGAACCTTCCAAATACTCTTTAAGCGTTATTGCAATTCATCAAAATCCCTATTAGGGATTGAAACGTCTGATAATTTTAGGACAAACTGTAGAGGAATTGGATTGCAATTCATCAAAATCCCTATTAGGGATTGAAACCTTTGCCTTGCTCGTGCTGCCTCCTAATGCCAAGCATTGCAATTCATCAAAATCCCTATTAGGGATTGAAACTCCCTATTGGAAACCTCCAATATACTAATATTGCATTGCAATTCATCAAAATCCCTATTAGGGATTGAAACTTACGTCAATAGTATCCTGCGATCGCTTTTCCCAATTGCAATTCATCAAAATCCCTATTAGGGATTGAAACCTATTGCAAGCTTTTGGGCCGTTAACAGGGACTGGATTGCAATTCATCAAAATCCCTATTAGGGATTGAAACCAAACATCTCAATGCAATATATGCGTGATCTAATTATTGCAATTCATCAAAATCCCTATTAGGGATTGAAACAAGTAACTTGGGATTATTCTCAACATAACTGCATATTGCAATTCATCAAAATCCCTATTAGGGATTGAAACGGCGAATACTTTCCCATCTCCTTCTTTACCGAATATTGCAATTCATCAAAATCCCTATTAGGGATTGAAACACATACCAAAATCCCACAGGAAGCAAGGAGTGGGATTGCAATTCATCAAAATCCCTATTAGGGATTGAAACAACGCAAGTTCTTTGATTGCTCTTTCTGTGGTAGATTGCAATTCATCAAAATCCCTATTAGGGATTGAAACAGCTGATGATGTTGCATCCGCACCGACCAAAGAAGATTGCAATTCATCAAAATCCCTATTAGGGATTGAAACTTAGCATAATTGTTCCTGCGCTGGTAATTTTTGCATTGCAATTCATCAAAATCCCTATTAGGGATTGAAACATGTATCAAGCGGATTCTGATAGAGGGAGACTCTGTGATTGCAATTCATCAAAATCCCTATTAGGGATTGAAACCGTATGCCAATCAAGAAAGCTTTGATTGAATTTATTGCAATTCATCAAAATCCCTATTAGGGATTGAAACTGAGCAAAGCCTGTGTAAGCGTCTAATGGTAAATTGCAATTCATCAAAATCCCTATTAGGGATTGAAACATGTGTTTTGGTGGTGTTTTGCATTGTCAATGTTACTATTGCAATTCATCAAAATCCCTATTAGGGATTGAAACAAGTTCTGCTTGTTATATGCTCTTAATTGTTGTATTGCAATTCATCAAAATCCCTATTAGGGATTGAAACGCCTGTAAGTTCTAACTCACTAACTGAGACATCTATTGCAATTCATCAAAATCCCTATTAGGGATTGAAACGCTAGTTTGAGTACTGTGGAGTTTTGAATGTATAATTGCAATTCATCAAAATCCCTATTAGGGATTGAAACATCTAATATTTCCTTCAAAGTGATTATATCTTCCGAATTGCAATTCATCAAAATCCCTATTAGGGATTGAAACAAAAGCATTTAACTATTCCAAATATTTTATTTAATTGCAATTCATCAAAATCCCTATTAGGGATTGAAACAAAACAGCTTTGACCTGCCGCACAACAGGGTCCAATTGCAATTCATCAAAATCCCTATTAGGGATTGAAACTGCGAATTTTCGAGTAATCCGCTTCCGTTAAAAATTGCAATTCATCAAAATCCCTATTAGGGATTGAAACATAATCACCACAACCATTGTGAGGGTTCCGTCCGTGATTGCAATTCATCAAAATCCCTATTAGGGATTGAAACACCCAAACCCAATTCCAGAAAATCATATTTTGGATTGCAATTCATCAAAATCCCTATTAGGGATTGAAACCGTTTCCGCCATCTTTGGATTGAGTCACTCGTTTTATTGCAATTCATCAAAATCCCTATTAGGGATTGAAACTAGAGCATCTAAAGCGTTTGATGAAAATGCTAACTAATTAGATTGCAATTCATCAAAATCCCTATTAGGGATTGAAACTTGATTTGGGTGTTAGTTCGATTGAGGAACTCCAGCATTGCAATTCATCAAAATCCCTATTAGGGATTGAAACTTGGTTTGCCCAAATCGCAGCATTACAGCCATCCTTCTGCATTGCAATTCATCAAAATCCCTATTAGGGATTGAAACTTGAGCTAGAGCGGATATCCAGGCTAATTCGCCAAAAATTGCAATTCATCAAAATCCCTATTAGGGATTGAAAC
>CAZZZY010000179.1:0-9630 GCA_964658545.1 uncultured Acetobacteraceae bacterium
GTCCACCGGCGGTTATTTTGAAGAAGGTTTGTCCTCCTTGTTGCTTGTTTTCTTGTAACTCTATTACCGTGCGGGACATGAAGGCTCCAGTCTGCCACATCACTAAGGTAGCTGCTAAGGATAGGACAGTAACACCCAAGGCAGCAATCCGGGCTAGGGGATTTTGCCAGATGAATAAGCCGTGGAGTAGCAGGGTAAACAAAGAGAAACCATAGATACTGGCAAGTAACCAGGGAGAGTTGAGCAGTTTAAAAACGATACCTGGTAAAATTTCCCCCTTTTGTCGGCTAGAAGCCAGTAGGAGAACTGGAAAAATCCCACCAACAAGAGAGTTACCGAGGACTCCAGCGAAGCCGAGAACGCTGGTAAAGGATTGCTGTCCAGAGAAAAACAGTCCTTCGGTTAATAAAAAGACCAGGAATAGGGGAGTAATAGAGAATAAAAACTGACGTTGTTCTAATAGATATGCCCAAGCCCGTTGCGCGATCGCTTTTTGGGATTTCTGCTGATGAGCAGTTTTATCTTCATCGCGCGTTCTCTCTAAAGCCCCCTCGTAGGCGATCGCCATTGTAGAGATGACTTTCAAGCAGACATAATCTCCACTAACTGATTGTATTTCTAGCTTCAGGTCAACATCATATAGATTTAGGTCTGAAAGTTTAGGGACTAACTCTTTAATATGCCAACTTCTTGCAACTTTAATCTGTACTAGGTGAATATTACCTTTCAATTGAATATCGAGATCAAAGGTAGGCTGTCCGTCTGCAAGTCCTAGATAAGTTAGACCAATTGAGCAGAGATTATAGCGATCGCGAGTCCGCAAAATTAGCCTACCCTGTTGACGTGGTAATGTCAAAATCGATTGTGGTTGGTTAGGAATCCATTCTCGTGCCAAGTTGACTAGAAGACTAGAACTCCTAAACCATGCCATTCCCAACAGAAAAGTGATGAGTATTGCTCCCACAATCTTTACTATTGGGCCATTCTGCTGCGCCAGTGGCTCCAAAACTGTTCCTGTCTGGGCCGCTAATACTTGCGGTGCGATCGCGCCGTTAACTGCCAGCACCCAAAGGCAAAACAGGAAAGTTAAAAAAGCTGTACCTGCGATGCTTCCCCAAATCAAGGAAGTCGCACTCGGATCTTTAGGTAATACCACCTTTGCACATTCGCCTACATATACGTGGCCAAAATAAAGCATCAGGGTAACGCCAAAGACTTGATGAAATATCTGAAGATTGAAAGCACTCCCATCGAAAAAAGCCCAGTTAATATACAACACATTGACTAGTTGCCAATGCCCAAAAGAAAGTACTGTTAAAAATAAGAGTAGGCTTACATTTAGTCCTGCTAACAAGATCGTCACCCCAATGGTCAAGTTGAGGGATTTACGCGAGAGGATGTATAATCCAAAGAAAAAAAGTAAACCTGCCCACAGGTAAGCCGGTAGGGAAGTAAAACTTGCCATTGTCGCTGATAAGCCGATGTAACAGGCTAGGGCGATTAAAAAGACGCGAATCCCTACAGCAACGGAAAGAATTAGAGAACCAGCTTTGCCCAAGTAGTTTGTTGCTAATTGTTTAATGAAGGTTTTGCCGGCAAGAAAGTCTCCACTCCGAGCGATGGATTCTGCCATACAAACCATTGTCAAGATGTTAATCGTTCCCAAGACAATCAGAAATGCCACACTTGCCAGAGGCCCTAACTCAGCGACAGCAATAGGTAAAGCTAGGAAGGCTTGGGGAAGTCCCAAGGCAATTGTGACTAAAGAAGCGATCCAGAAAGGTGGTAGGGATTCTACCTTTTGGATACTCGCCGCCGCTATCCAAGACAATCTCTCTTTGAGTGAGATTTGGGAGCTAAAAGCTACTGCGATCGGTTTTTGGTAGAGGCGCTGATAAGCTTGCTCTACTAAGAGTTGATCGCAATTTAAAGCCGCTCGGATATTGGGAACTAATTGCTTGGTGAAGTTGTATTTCTGACATAAAGCGTTGAGTAAAGCTGCTTTCAGTGTGGGATTGTTCGGTACAAGTACTGACCATTGGGGAGCAAAACGTTCTAAGTTTTGAATCGTCGGGCGCAGTGCGGGTGCTTTTCCCACAGCAAAAGCTTCCAGAAAGGCCAACTCGCGATCGCGCTCGGCTGAGTCGGTAAGAGAAAACTCAACTCTTGATTGGGCTGCTAGTCGTGTTGTTTGTCTCTCAATGAGAAAGAGCAAAGTATTAGTACGTTTCGCAGGGAGTCCTGCTAGTAAGTCTTGACGCGAAATCAGTTCATCAAATGACATATCTGCAACTATCCAATTTTATCAACCGACTTGTAAGCGAGCTTTGTGAGCTTGTACTTTCTTCTGTAAATTCTGGAAGTAATCTGTGGGAGTTTTATCCCTAATTTCTGCTCTGTTTCTCAGTTTTTGCGCCCTGTACTGGAGTTCTTGAAAGTATTGTGTTCCGGTAATTTCAGCTACCTGATTTGCTTTCTTGCTTTCATCAATCTCAATGCGTAGCTCCTGCATCTGAAGTTCCATTTTTTGCTCTCGCATTCTCACCTCTTCTGCCATCTTCATAAATACCCGTACCAATTGACCCATATCATCTTGAGTGCGAGAACTCTTGAGCAAATTTCTATACAAATTAGATTCGTGCTGAATAAAATCTCCTTGCTCCAAACTTCGAGATGCGGCTATTAAAGTATTAATAGGTTTACTAATCGTTCGAGATAATGTGAGTGCAACAATTGCGGCGATCAGTCCTGTTCCCAAAACAAAGGTGATATTTTGCTTGAACAGAAGATTTATCGGAGCCATGAATATCACTTTGGCTTTACTAACCCCTACAACCCACGATTGGCTTTGTAGGGGAGCATAACCAACTATCTGGTAGTTCTTTTCTATCGGTGAGTAATAACTGGTATGACCTGATGTTGCAGAATTGAGCATCACTTTCAACTCTGGAATATTCAAACTTTTAATCAAGTTATTACCATAACGCTTCTCGGCTGCAATCTTTTTTTGGTTGTTTTGCAGTAAAGGAGTCAGGCTGTTATAGAGATATTCTCGATTGGAATGACTAATGATAATTCCTTGTTCGTCAACGAGAAAAGAAGTAATATTGGATTCATTTATGAAGTTGATTACAGCCCAAATATCTGCGGCCGTAATTTTTATCGCTGCTACCCCCAAAATTTCGCCATTATCAGAATCAGAATATATGGGATAGGTAAAGAACACACCCTCTCGTTTGGTTGTGGCACCAATTAAGATACTAGAAATGAAAGCATCCCCTGCGATCGCTCGTTGAAAATACTCTCGAAAAGCATAGTTCCGTCCAATTAAAGAAAGTTCTGTAGAAGCTATACATATACCATTTTTATCTATCAGGTAAACCAGATCGTAATTAGGGTGAGTGCTAGCAACTCTCTGCAAGACTTTTTGCGCTTCCGAACGGAAAATTTCTCGATTCCGAGGTGCAGCCTTAACAAAACTTCCCACCCTAGAGTCTGTAGCTATATTTTTAATAGTGTTTTGATTATCGATAATCAACTGATCGAGCCGATTGGCTTTACTCGTAGCGATAAGTTGCAACTTGTAGTATTCACTATTTTGAATACTTTCTGTACTCCTTTCGAGATTGTAATAGCCAACAAAGCTCATAGGTAAAATTGCTATTGATAAGAAGGCTACTGAGAGCTTTACGGTAATCGACCAAGCAAAAGGATTAAACAATTGAACTAAGCGATTTAAGCCGGGAAAGTTAGAGGGCATCTTACATATGTGCTTTATTTAATTTTATATAACTAAAACATTTTCTGTAAACTAACATTTTTAGGATCACTCTTGTCAACAAAATACACTTTTTTGATTTCAGAGTAACTTTTTTTTAGATTCTATATTTGGATTTAATATAATCCTAGCGATCGCCAAAGCCAAAATCAAAGAAAACAATTATGCTCTAGAACACCAATTCAGTAACCCTGGAATAACCTCTCCCCCAACCCCTTTACCTTTAGCGTAAGCCTACCGTTAGGCATAGGCATAGTGGAGAGGGGAGTTAGGCTTCCTTCGTACCTTAC
This sequence comes from uncultured Acetobacteraceae bacterium, assembly GCA_964658545.1. Classification (GTDB taxonomy): domain Bacteria; phylum Cyanobacteriota; class Cyanobacteriia; order Cyanobacteriales; family Nostocaceae; genus Nostoc. Next base: position 4,069 of record CAZZZY010000179.1, read on the forward strand.
AATTCAGGTAATGTGGAAAAGCCCGTGAAAAACCTAACCCCCTTCCCGCATCGCAAAGGGGGAAATTTCAAAGTCTCTCTCCTTCTAGGAGAGAGATTTAGAGAGATTTTCCAGATACCGTGAGTCGTAGTATTGTTGAAGATTTCAATAAACGAGAAAAGATGAGTTTTAACTAAAAATTGTTAATTGAAACTAAATTCAAACCATGATTAACTACAGGAATAGAAAAGAAGCAAGTTTAGTTTGCAGCTAAACTAGATACGCAAACAACACCCAAAACCCATAACTAAAGGTAAAGCAACATGAGCGGACAACAAGCACAAACTCGTAAAGACATTGAATCACGTATTATCGCCAAAGCTTGGAAAAGTGAAGCTTTCAAGCAAGAGCTTCTAACCAATTCCAAGGCTGTGATTAATAAAGAATTTGGAATAGAACTACCTGATGAATTGAATGTGTCTGTTTACGAAGAAAACCCGACTTCGCTATACTTTGTCCTCCCATTGCGTCCGCAGACAGAAGGACAAGAAGTATCTCAAGAAGAACTTGAATCAATTGCTGGTGGAACTTTAGGTGCAACTTTGAATATTACTTTACTTTCTATTGCAGTGACCCCCGAGACAAAGGGTATTTTAAAAGGCATAAGAAAATTATGAATTAAGAGGGGAAAGAGAACCCCTTTAAAAACCTGACTTTTCCCGTTATCTCCTTGATGGAGCGATGTCTACGACGGGCTATTCGGTGTTGCTTACTATACCCCTAGCCTAAAGCCCTATTCTCTGGTGATTCATTGTCATTAAAATTAAGTTGTTGAGAATAAGATATAGTATGAAACCCAAGTATTTCGTTGTTTCACGACTTAACGGGAAAAGTCAGCTTTAAAAACAGGTCTTGCCTAAAACTGTTGTGAACTTAAAGAATCTAACGCAATTGTTGTCTAATAGTTTACATCAGTCAACAACAAGAAAGATAAACTCGCCAAGATATTGAAGTCCGCATCATCAAACTTTAATTTTCAGGAAATTAAGAAGATGAGCCAACAAGAACAAGCACAAACTCGCCAAGACATCGAAGCCCGTATCATCGCCAAAGCTTGGAAAGATGAAGCTTACAAGCAAGAATTGTTAATCAATCCCAAAGTTGTAATTGAGCGGGAATTTGGAGTGGAATTTCCTGTTGGTGTAAATGTACAAATTCTCACTGAGAATCCAACTTCCCTATATTTTGTATTGCCAATTAGTCCAGTAGCGACAGAAGAGTTATCTGAAGAGCAACTCGAAGCGATCGCTGGAGGTAGTCCATTAACATATAGTCCATTCCTCAGACGTTTCCCAAACACTCTTTAAAATTACTTTTAGGAATTGCACAAGATATCTCCGAAAAAGAATATCAAAGCCTTGTGCAGTCAGGGTCAATACCTCATTTTCGGAGATATCTAATCCTAAAGAAATAAAGTAAGAGGTTCATGAGGAATTACAGCATCCATTAAAAAGGGTATCAATTAGAGTTTTTCTGTACAGTAGAACTCTCGTATGTTTTTTGACTCTGGCATTATAGCAATTAGAGTTTTTCTGTACAGGAAAACCCTAGTGTTTTCCTGATCCTGACATATTTACCAATTACAAAATCCACCAAGGAGATTCAGAACATGAGCCAACAAGAACAAGCGCAAACTCGCCAAGATATCGAAGCCCGCATCATTGCCAAAGCTTGGAAAGATGAAGCTTACAAGCAGGAATTACTAACCAATCCTAAAGCTGTGATCGAGCGCGAATTTGGAGTAGAATTTCCTGCTGATGTGAATGTACAAGTCCTCGAAGAGAATCCTACCTCTTTGCATTTTGTACTACCAATTAGTCCAGTGTCCATCGCCAGAGAGTTATCTCAAGAGCAATTAGAAGCGATCGCAGGTGGTAAAGACTATAGATTAGAGATAGCTAAAGGCGCAATCACTACCGCCATAGGAGTAAGCATACTCGATACGCTGAAAAAGACGATCTCGATGTAAAGAGTGGAAAATCGAATCAGAAAATTGCACCCATAGCAGTCAGTTTAGCAATTACAAAATTTACAAAGGAGAAAGAAAAATGAGCGTACAAGAACAAGCACAAACTCGCCAAGATATCGAAGCTCGGATCATTGCCAAAGCTTGGAAAGATGAAGCTTACAAACAAGAATTACTAACCAATCCTAAAGCTGCGATCGAGCGCGAATTTGGAGTAGAATTTCCTGCTGATGTCAACGTGCAAGTCCTAGAAGAAAATTCTACTTCCCTGCATTTTGTACTACCGATGAGTCCAGTAGCCATCGCCCAAGAGTTATCTGAAGAGCAATTAGAAGCGATCGCTGGTGGAGTTAATGTCTCAGGGGTTGTGGCATCTCTAATCAAGATATCGAATGCCGCCAACGAGACACAAAAATGGAGTATAAGAGCTAGCCTTGTTTCAGCAGCAGCATCAGTAGGAGCAAGTATAGGAGCCATCAAATAATAAAAATAGTATAACCTTGAGTTGTTCTGAATATCAAAAATTCAGGGTTGTTTGATTCTGATAAAAGCTGATTAGTCATTACAAAATTCACAAAGGAGAAAGGAAAATGAGCGTACAAGAACAAGCACAAACTCGCCAAGATATCGAAGCTCGGATCATTGCCAAAGCTTGGAAAGATGAAGCTTACAAACAAGAATTACTAACCAATCCTAAAGCTGCGATCGAGCGCGAATTTGGAGTAGAATTTCCTGCTGATGTCAACGTGCAAGTCCTAGAAGAAAATTCTACTTCCCTGCATTTTGTACTACCGATGAGTCCAGTAGCCATCGCCCAAGAGTTATCTGAAGAGCAATTAGAAGCGATCGCTGGGGGTGCTGGCGCTCTTTCTAAACTTACAAACTGGGTGGCTAATAATCAGAGTAAACTTATTGGTACGCCATTAGGTGCGTTGAGTGTATCTGCTAGTTATTACGGCGTAACGAAGTAATAGCTTTAGTTGCATACGTTATGCGTATTTTAGTTTAACCACATTAAACTTCTCAAGATTTTTTAAATTGTGGTTGAACCACATCTTTCGTAAGGGCACAGCATTGCTGTGCCTCTACCGTGTGGTCTATTTATCTGAAAATAGAAAAAATCCCTGATATCTCTGCAACAGTTCCACACTGTGACTACCCATAGCAACGTGAAAGGGAATTGATATTAAATGGCTATTTTTGATATTTTGATAAAAATCTTGATTAAAAAATAGCGATCGCTAGCTTCAAATGGCTCTATACAACATATTTTGGAAGGTAAAAATGAAAAATATTGCTGTTTATTCCAACAAACTTAATAAACTTAATAATCCTATTTATCGAACGAATAAGATTGATTATATAGATATGAACAATGTCCCTGTATTCTGTGGATTAGTTGAAACTAAAGATATTTGTTTTGATAGGAATTCACCAGAAAACCAATTTAAAGTTTTAGTTAAAAAAACAGCATTTTCATGTAATTACCGTGACAAAGCTATCATTTTTGAAGCTACTATAAATGCACCAGAAGATTCATTTTTGGTAGTTGGCTCAGACTTTGTTGGTGTAGTTATTGATATGGGCTTGGAAGTGACAGGATTAAAAATTGGCGATAGAGTTATTGCTAATAATGCCTATCCAGAATCAGGCTTTCCAGGAGTTCAAGCAGGTATACCTAGTAATAGTGAATCAAAAGAATATCAGGTATTTCATCAAGTTAAGTTAATGAAAATACCTCCGCAAATGCCGGATGAAGTTGCTGCTGCTTTTAGTATTGGAGGGCAAACTAGCTATAGCATTGTCCGTAAGTTTAACCCAACTAAAGGTTCTAATATTTTAGTGACTGCGGCTAAATCTAATACTTCTTTGTTTGTGATTAATGCCTTGAAAAAATACGGCGTGAACATCTATGCTACAAGTACCTCAAGGGTTTTTGCAGAGGAACTCACAGCGCTGGGAGTTAAAGAGGTTATTCTAGTCGAGTCAAAACCTAACAGTTTGCTAGAAAATGAATCAATTCAAAAAATAGTTTCGGAAACAGGTGGATTTAATTGTGTATTTGATCCCTTTTTCGACCTCTATTTAGGGCAAGCTGTTGAATTAATGGCTACGGGAGGAAAGTATATAACCTGTGGTTTATATGACCAATACTATAACTGTATCAATCAATCATTTACTCCCTTCTCTTTAGATTTAAATCGCATAATGTCATCAGTTATGGTCAAAAATTTAGAGATAATTGGTAATTGTATTGGTCTAACAGAAGACTTACAAGATGCAATTCAAGATTATGTTTCAGGGAATTTAAAAGTCATAATTGACTCTGTTTTTAGTGGCAAAAAAATAGGGGCTTTCTTTGAGCGAACTTATAATGCAAAAGATAGATTTGGTAAAGTTGTTTACAAGTATGATTGAGAGGATGTTTGAAAAACGAAAAGGCAAGTAAGCTGTTGCGTATTTAATTTGTATATCCCATGCGGGCAAGATGCCCGCACTACAATAATTTTACGTTTTACACATCAGCTCAACAAAGTTTAAACTATCCTCAAAGGTAAATAATGTTAAATGAAATGCTGGTAAAGTCAAACTTGTCTAGTCATGATTCTGCTGTAAAAATCAATTCATCTATCAAGATTTCTTCCCAAAAGCTTATTTCAATTGTCGAAAAAGCTAGTACGCTTTCCGAGCGTCTAGGCAGAGAATTTATTCACAATAAATTAGAAACAGAGCAGTCTTTAATTGATGCAAGATTAGAAAAATGGTGTCAAATAGCTGCTAAGGGCAATCAAGAAAAATTTGCCAAGCGGTTGAGTTGGGATAATCTAGATACAGATGCAGTTCGCTTTGCATTGGGTAGTGTTTCTCTAGTAGATAAACAAGCTCTACCCAGTTGGACAGATACTTTAAAAAAAGCAATGGAACTCGCTGCTTGTTCTTGTGAGAGAGTTTTTTCTGAGGAATTGCAACAATATTTAGATTCTGAGAAACCATTGCCATTTGAAGAGGTTTTGTTACCTTTTATTGAGGTAGCAATGCATAAACTGAGGGAAGGAGCCGGTTCTAGTTACGAACTATTGTCAGACAAGGCTTGTATTCAACTAGGGCAAAGTTTATTGAAACAATTGACAGATTTATTTGCCCAATCTTTAGACTTAGAATTTTCAATTGCTCGTGCTTATAAAAGCTCTCAATTAGTCCGTTTAATTGGACAACTACAAGGTAATTCTTCTAGAGAGCAGTATGTGGAGTTTATTACAGGCTTACTTGGTGACGGTTTGCTGGCATTCTTTCAAGAATACAGCGTACTGGCTCGATTGGCTGCGATCGCCACAGACTTGTGGATTGAAGCTAGCGCAGAATTTCTTCTAAGATTAGCTTCCGACTGGAATGAAATTCAGCAAATCTTTCAGGGAAGTCAGGAACTAGAACAAGTCGTTGATATCAAGTCATCGCTTTCTGACCCACACAATTGCGGGCGAACTGTCATCATCATTAAGTTTACCTCAAACTTGAAGCTAGTTTACAAGCCGAAAAACCTCGGTTTAGAACAGGCT
>CAZZZY010000180.1:0-4979 GCA_964658545.1 uncultured Acetobacteraceae bacterium
TTGCCCCTTTGCCCCTGCGCCTCTTGATATCACCAAAAGAGGCTACCGACTTAGCACCTTTTCTTGGTAAATGTCTTTGTTGCTAAAAATGAGTAAACGGTAGCAAAAGCTACCGTATTGTCTTCGTTTTACAGCCATTAGGTTTTGATAATTCCCATGCTTATATATAGAGTTCCCTAAAGTTGTGGCAAACTAACATTTTTGGAAAAAAACAGAAATAAATCTGAAATCCTTGCTATACAAGAGTTTTATAATTTTGATGCTCTAAGCTCACAGGGATGATGACAGATTAGCGGATAACTTCTTGAGAACTCACCAAAAAATAGTTTACCTACCAAAAGCTTTAATCTTCTTGCAGATGCACTAGCAGTCAGGCGATCGCTAACCGACTGAAGTGATACACTAAGACTAAAGCCCCCCTTAGCCTCATCCAAGGAGGGCAATAAATTAAGTTCGCTAAGGCTGCTTACAATCGGTTCTGGAAATTATTCATCTGACGATGGTAAGCTGAATAAGGCAATAGGTGGAAAATTCCAGTGTTAAGCAATTCCAGGAACTTGGCGTAAGTTCGTTATTTTTGGCGACTGGGGTTATATGCAAAGCAGTCAAGTGTTATGGCAGTTTCCCTAGTGTCTATAAAATATATTTTCCGGGGAAAATCCTACTTTTTCTGTAAGTCAAGAGTTTCTTGGCAACTTCGAGAGTAGTGAGTGCTGACTCTAAAAGTGCGTAGTTTACCGCCGTAGGCATCGCTTCTATCTTAAGTAGATAGACAAAATATTTACAGTCATTACGTACTCCGTTGCAGAACCAGCAGGGGACGTAATGAAATGAAGCGTTCGTAATGACGTTGTGTAATTAATTCTGTCCGACTACTTATCTAAAGCTTTCTCTTAGGCAATCTATCCCCTGTTCTTCTGGCATAGGGTAGCGGTTATTTTAGGAAAGCTGGGTAGTGTGCGCTTGGCAATCTATAGAGGCAGTACACAGTCGGCTATAGTTGTTTTCTCAATTGTTAGCAGGATTAGGTAGAGGCAAAAAAGACACTTCATCGGATGCACTGGCGGTTGAGAAAACCCTCTACAAACTTGGTCTAAACAGTTAACAACTTCTTGATAGATTAGATACATACAATTAGCGCCTGTGTTTGGCTCAGTGATCCTTATTAAGTTTGAGTATTCAAATTGACATACTGAATCATTAGCCGATTTGACATAGTATTAAACCTTTCACCTGCTGGCTCTGGCGAAAAATTTTGATTAAGGGCAAATTAAAACTTATATTCAAGGGCCAAGGTGTTTCTTGGAGACAAAGTTACCCAAAAGAGCGCAAAAAGCTGAAAATATAGGTCTTAATGTCAAAAAAGCAGAAGTGATAAGAGTATTCAATATCTAAAATAGATATTAAATTGAAGAGAAAACAACGACCATCCACAGCCATCAGTCCATCTTACTTTCTGTAAAGCGTCACCGGGTTGTTACCAGTGCTGAAACACGATTACATGCAAGTTTCCCAGGATCAGCCTATTTATTCTGAGGCTCCACTCCAGTTGTTACTGTTTGTCGATGGACGTCCAAAATCCCGACAACAGGTGCAGCGAATACGCGCTTACTTAAAAGAATTGCAGGCTGAGTATAGTTTTGAACTTCAAACTATCGATGTTGGACAACAACCTTACTTAGCAGAACACTTTAAGTTGGTAGCAACGCCAGCTTTAATCAAAATCCATCCAGAACCACGACAGGTTTTGGCTGGGAGTAATATCATAGCGCAATTGAAAAACTGGTGGCCTCGCTGGCAAGTCGCTGTAGACGCTTACTTAAAATTACAGGAAGACTTGCAAGAACGTATGGAAGACAATGGTCGAATGACATCACCCAAATCCACCATCCATTCAGTTGCTGTTTCTGCTGAATTAATCAAACTCTCAGACGAAATTTTTCGCTTGAAACAGGAAAAAGATAAGCTCCAAGAGCAGCTACAATTTAAAGACCGGGTGATTGCCATGCTGGCGCACGATCTCCGCAATCCCCTAACTGCTGCCGCGATCGCAATGGAAACTCTCCAATCTAATTACAATTTAGATACAGGGCAATTCCAGCGCCTCAAACCATCAATGACGGCGCATTTATTAAAACAAGCCCGCAATCAAACTAAGATCATTGACCGGATGATTGCTGACCTTTTACAGGTAGGTCGTGGCAAAGATACAGAAATACCTATCTTACCACAGAAGGTACAATTAGGTAAAGTATGCTTAGATGTACTCGAACAATTATGCGATCGCTACACCGCCAAAGCCCAAGAAGTAGAAACGGATATTCCTAGTGACTTGCCTTATGTATATGCTGACCCAGAACGCATCCGCCAAGTGCTAGTGAATCTGTTGGATAATGCCATCAAATACACTCCAGAAGGTGGCAAGATTAGTGTCGCCGGATTGCACCGCACCACCCAAAAAGTTCAATTTAGTATTGGTGATACTGGGCCTGGAATTCCTGTAGAAAATCGCGATCGCATTTTTGAAAATCACTTCCGCCTGCAACGGGATGAAGGTACAGAAGGTTACGGCATTGGCCTTTGTTTATGCCAACGCATCATCCTAGCACATTATGGCCAAATTTGGGTGGACTCTGCCCCCAATAATGGAGCATGGTTCCACTTTACGCTGCCAGTTTATCCTTCTTAGGGATTGGGCATGGGGCATGGGGCATTAATTAGGACTCATCATTTAACAAATGACAAATGACAACTAAAAACTTGAGACAAAGCGATCGCGTCCTCCTGCCTTTGCTTGGTACAGTGCTTTATCTGCCCGTACAATCAAATCTGAAGGTGAGGATTCCCAAGTAGGCACAACAGTAGCTACGCCCATACTGAGAGTGACATACTGACTCACCACAGATCCGTCGTGAACAATTTGCAAATCTTTGATTCCCGCTTGTATCGCTGCGGCAATGTGAATTGCGCCAGATGCAGGAGTGTCTGGCATAATCACAGCAAATTCTTCGCCACCATAACGCGCTACTAAATCCTGATGTTTTTGCGCCTTCAGGTTTAAGACAGCACCCACCTTTTGTAAACAGATATCCCCAGATGGATGGCCATATTTATCGTTATAAAATTTAAAATAGTCAATATCACACAAAATCATTGATAAAGGAGATCCCTTTTGTGCCAGATTAATCCACTGAGTATTGAGATAATCATCAAAGCGGCGGCGATTAGCTAACTCAGTTAAGCCATCTACATTAGCGAGGTGCTGCAAAGCTTGGTTTGCCGCCTCTAACTGCTTATATACTTGCCCTTGCTGTAGTAGTCGGCGCAAACGCTGGCGCAATACAGGCCAATGAATTGGTTTAGTGACATAATCAGTCGCCCCTGCGTCAAAAGCACGGTTTACAGAGTCTTCATCGTCCAAGCATGTGATCATTAATATGGGAGTGCGCTCCCATATCTTAGAGATGACCGTATTGTTAAGAGTCGAGTTAGTATCAAAGGTTTCAAGGGCTGACCTTAAATTATTCCTGGCAATCTGAAGCAAGTGCTTACAGCAGGTAAAGCCATCCATCACAGGCATTACAGCATCTAGCAAAACTATATCCGGTTTGATAGTCTCGTAAGCATCTAAGCATTGCTTACCATCATTGACCTCCACCACTCGATAACCTTCTTGTTCCATAGCTTTACGCAACAATACTCGGATGGTCTTGTCATCATCAGCCACTAGAATCAGTGGTGGTTGCTTAGAAACAGGAAATGGGCTTATGCCTGACATGAATTGCCTTCCAGTTGCGGGACTATCTTGAAAAAGGCTGTGCAACTTGATTGTATAGGAGCGATCGCTCTTTTCATCAATACCAGAATTTGAGGTAAAGGTGTGTCTAGCTTTATACCAAATTGTTTTTTAACAAGAGATTGCTCAGTGTTATTGAGCCAAGCAGGCAGTAGATAACCAAGTTGCATAAACAATCTATAATTGGAACACGAAGGCAATTGTGACCTTTTTATTCGGCTCTGGTTAGGGGAGAAAATGTTACTTTTATATTTCCCCATTGTTAAAGTCAAATTGCGATTTTTTTGAGAATTGCAAATGAACACCTCAATTATGTAGTTCTGTTGTTAATTTAGTAACCTCGTGAGACTGGGTAAAGTAATTGCCAAAGTGCGCTCAGAAGCTAGCTAACACTAAATACTAATATCACTTGACTGAAATTTATTTAGTCTATTCGCTAATGCTTGCAGAAGCTTAGTATAATTACACAAGATTGAGACTAAGCTGATTGTAAAGCTTGATTCTCAAATCACTCTAGCTGAATAAAATCAGTAAAAACTACTATTTAATTATATTCAGTATTTTTAGTTAAATTAAAACCTATCGATTTTTTATTCTCAGAGACAGCGATTTAATGACTAGAATTCTCTCAAGATAGATCCGCTAGATTCAATAACTTAATCTTATAATTGATTCACAAACGGTACGTCAAATAGCCATGCTTTTTCATCCCCAAGTCAAAAATTAACACAGCACAAATCAAAGCCTATTCACAATCACTAAATCTTTAAAATGCCAGACTCATTAATGTATCAGCAAGATCACTTTGTTGTTTTAGAAACAAATCAGCCAGAACAATTTCTGACACCATTCGAGTTATTAGAAAAGCTCAAAACTACTCTCCAACAACTGATAATTAAAGATTTGCCACCTGACTTGCAAAAATTTGATACTTTGGAAGCTCAAGCACAATATTTACTGGACACCACTTGCGAATTAGATATTGCTCCTGGGCAATATTTGCAGTGGTATGCAGTTCGTTTAGAAAAGTAACTTTTTGGTCATTGGTTAAGAGAATCCCAAAAACTAAATTCTCTAATAGTGACTAGGGTGGAATGCTACAGCAACATTTGCTGCCCAGATCCCCGACTTATTGAAGAAGTCGGGGATCGAAATCGTCGATAAAGGCATGGAGATTGGGTAA
>CAZZZY010000180.1:4989-9617 GCA_964658545.1 uncultured Acetobacteraceae bacterium
TAAATAAGGAAAGAGATCAACTTATTTCTTCATTAACAATAGTTTTATATTATTGACTACTGACTAGGGACTCTTTTGGAGTATTAATCAACGCTAGCTCAATAGTATTTTCGGATGGCTGGGTTATTTGAATCTCCAATCCAGGTCCAAAATAATTAGTCATTTTTTCCCGCTTTTTTTCCCACACAGCAATTGGTATTAGCGGTGAATCAAATTCTAAAATTAGGGCATAGTTCCCATTGACTTCTGTTTCTCGTAACCCTGTGACTGTTGGTCGTTCCTGGTCTGTGGGACTCAAACCCAGAAAAGCAAGAGTTGTATCTAGATGAGCATCTTGACCGTAACAATATCGGGTGATGTCTTTGCGAATTTTATTTTGAGTATCAGTTGCTTGCTGTTCTCGCAATATCAATGCTGACGGTGACGTAGTTTGGCTAAATGGTACTGGCTTCAGTTCATTAGCTTTCAGCGCCAACCCTCCCAACAATAGAGGAATTCCGTAAAAAAATCCGACAAGATTGAGTGTGGCATTATTACCAGCATAGGCAACGAAGCCAATGATGGTTAATATGCCGCCGATAGTTAAACCGAGTGTTCCCAAAGAGATTTGGCGTAGCATGAGCTTAAATTAGTATAAAGTCTTAATACCTCAGTTTTATTATCATCGGCTATAAGTAACAAATTAGAGAAAAACATCGTCCCTAGATAGTAATTGCCAGGTTAAGACAGCCAGCCAGCAACGGACTCATGCAGTGAAGCAACCTTCCTTTGCGCAGGGACACGGAGAGTCTTTAACCCACAAAGCTGAGTGTCGTGGACTACTTAGGGCGCATAATTTACCAGAATGTTGGATTTTAAGTTAACTTAAAACTTAAAGGTAGTTAAAGATAGGAAAAAATAATGGATATACAGACTATAAAAGAACGAATTGTCGCAGTCCAAAGTAAACGCGAGTACCTGTTAAGCCTGCTAGAGCAACCAAATCTGGGAACTTTGAGAGTTGATGTCAATCAGGCTTTGGAAGAACTGGATGAATTAATTGATGAATTTAGACGCACCATTCCGGTAGAGTAGAAATTACCAAAAACTGTGTCGGTATAACTTGAAGTGGAGGGTTATACCGATGTTCTTCATAGTATCATTTTCTCAAATCCCCAAAATCGAACTAAGCCTAAGTTGGCAAAGCAACATAGCTGTATAATTTATTCTGTAACCGAATTATCTCCTGCACGCTGCCCTAACTGTCTAACTAAGGCAATAAGTTCACTTGTAGATATATCTTTCCTGCAAACGTCATCAAAGCTAGACATTGCCTTTGTCCCGTGAGAATTGATGTCTTCCACTGAGGTGTAAGCAAGGATCTGGGTGTTTGGAGATATAGCTTTAATCTGACTAGATGCACTCCAACCATCCATAACGGGCATCTGTAAATCTAGAACAATCACGTCAGGATGGCAACGTTTAACCATTTCTATGGCTTCTTCACCGTTACTGGCTAAACCTACTACTTGAATATTTTCTTGGCAAGAAAAAACCAATTGTAAGGTTAAACGAGTCAGCTCGTGGTCATCAACTACTAGAACACGCAAGGTAGAAAGCTCACAGGGTAACATTAACATCGAAGGAAAAGACGAATTTATTCAGAATAACTTCTCTACTCTATGCGAACAAGTGCCACCACTGAATCTATCTAATGGTTGAATAACTCCTCAACTAACCTACGGATAAATACGGGGGGTTCAACTCACCAAAGTGCCTTACAATTCAGGTTATGTGGAAAAGCTAACGATTAACCTAACCCCCTTCCCACATCGCAGCAGGGTGGTTTCATACGAAAAAAGAAAAATATGAAAGCCTCTATTTCTCGTTTTGAACCATAGATTTTGACCTCACTTCCATTCCTCTCCCCCACGGGGGGAGAGGCTTTGATACCTGGTTTTAATTTTTCTCTGGCTGTATGAAACTACCCTGCTAACCCCCTTCCCACATCGGGAAGGGGGAAAATCCAAAATCTCTGTTCCTTAAAGGAAGAGAGATTTAGAGAGAGGTGGTGCAGGTGTGCCCTTTCAAGCCTCCGGCTTTAGGTGTGGGCTTTCTGACTCAATCAGGTTTCAGGCTACGCCAGTTGAGCGTAATGCCATATTCATAAGAATATTTTGTGAATTGGCTTCTGGAGAATCATCATAGGGACGGCGTTGAATGTAGCTGCCATCGGCTTGTAATTCCCAAGCTTGGCGATTATCTGCGAGCATAATTCCCATAATTTCTTGCAAATCTTTTGCAATATCAGGGTCTTTCACTGGGGTAATTACTTCCACTCGGCGATCTAGGTTGCGACGCATCCAGTCGGCACTACCGATATAGATTTCCTCCTGTGTGTTGTTATGAAAATAATAAATGCGAGAGTGTTCTAAAAAGCGACCGATGATGCTGATGATGCGAATGTTTTCACTAATATCTTTGAGTCCTGGGCGCAAACAGCAAACACCCCTGATAATTAAGTCGATTTGCACTCCAGCGCGGGAAGCTTCATATAATGTGGCGATAATTTCTGGATCGACTAGGGAATTCATTTTAGCAACAATGCGTCCAGAAAATCCATTTTGAACATTTTCAATTTCGCGGTGAATTAGTGCCAAAAAGCGATCGCGCATATTCACAGGCGCAACCAGCAACTCTCGATAAGACTTTTGCAGGGAGTATCCTGTCAAAAAGTTAAATAAATCTGTGATGTCAGCACCTAATTCTTCCCGGCAACTAAACAATCCCAAATCTGTATACAGCCGTGCCGTTTTGGGGTTATAGTTACCAGTACCAATATGCACATAGCGACGTATCCGGTCTTTTTCGCGCCGCACCACCATGACGGTTTTACTGTGGGTTTTCAGCCCCACTAAACCATAGACGACATGAACTCCAACTCTTTCTAGTCGTTTTGCCCAGTAAATATTATTCTCTTCATCAAACCGCGCCTTTAATTCCACCAACACGGATACCTGCTTGCCATTTTCGGCGGCGGCAATTAAGGCGTTGACAATGGGCGAGTCACCAGAAGTCCGGTAAAGGGTCATCTTAATGGCTAACACATTCGTGTCGTAGGCGGCATGGGTGATAAAGCGCACCACTGTTTCCGAAAAAGATTGATAGGGATGGTGTACTAGTAAATCCTTTTCCCGAATCACAGCAAAAAAGTCTTTTCTTTCGTCTGTCTCCAGTGCGTCTGGATCTAAACTCGGTTCCCTCAGTCTTTGTAGGCGTAATGGGACAACGGATTGGCGTGGTGGATCTTTGAGTTCCGGCAATGGTAATGCCATAAAAGACATTAAATCCCGCAGTCCCAAAAGACCATCTACTTCATAGAGATCACTTTCTGTTAATTCCAAATCGTGCAATAATCGCGATCGCACTATTTCAGGAGTCTGGGATTGAATTTCTAGCCGGACAGGACTCCCACCTAGCCGCCGTTTTCGTAATTCCTGTTCGATTGCTAACAACAAATCATCTGCTTCATCTTCTTCTAATATCAAATCGGTATCACGGGTAATGCGGAACGGATGATATTCTTGAATGTTCATCCCTGGAAATAGCGATTCCAAGTTATGAGCGATCGCCTGTTCTAAAGGTACTCCAGTCCAATGAGCAGGTTTGTTGTTATTTTGATCTCCCAATTCCGGCGGTATCGGTAAAAATCGTGGAAGAACACTGGGGACTTTAACTCTGGCAAAGAATTCTTCTTCGGTGTCTGGGTTTTTGACCACAACAGCCAGATTCAGACTGAGATTAGAAATAAAAGGAAAAGGATGACTCGGATCAACGGCCAAAGGAGTCAAAACTGGAAAGACTTGTTCCTCAAAATAGCTATTGAGATGAGTCCGTTGTTTTTGATTCAAATCTATGTAATCCAGGATATGAATGCCATGATTTGCTAATAAGGGACGAAGTATTTCCTCAAAATGTTGATGCTCTTTCTTGACATAAGGGGTCAGGGTAGCCCTAATATCGTCTAGCTGTTGTTGTGGTGTCCGACCATCGGGAGTTAACAGGCTGACTTTCGCCTCTACTTGTTGCTTTAAACCAGCAACGCGCACCATGAAAAACTCATCTAAATTAGAGTTAAAGATTCCCAAAAACTTGAGGCGTTCGAGAAGAGGCGTGCGATCGTCACAGGCTTCATGTAATACTCTGCCATTAAATTCTAACCAGCTTAACTCTCGGTTAAGATAATATTGTGGATCGCTGAGATTGATGGGGGTAGCGCTTTTCTTAGATTTTGCCATAATGACCTAAGGGCAGGCAGATGTAGCCCATTTAACTGGGGGACAATAAATATAGTAAGTTAAATGGTGCTTGAGCGGAATGCTGAGGTAAGAGTTACCCATAGCAATGCTTTTATTGCAATACGCTTGGGTTAAGACTAAAATTCTGTTACCAAAGTCAATTTTTTAACGTAGACGCAAAGCGGCTGACCGCAGGGTACCGCCAAGGCGCAGAGGACGCAGAGACAAGAAAGAGATGCTTAACCCAAGCGTATTGGCTTTCGTTGGAGTAATCCAGCAATCGTAAGTTGGCTCATAACTCATAACTATGTTTCAGGTTACTCGCCGCCGTCTTGCAATTTGGTACACTGC
>CAZZZY010000181.1:0-9611 GCA_964658545.1 uncultured Acetobacteraceae bacterium
CTCAATTCCCAATTCCCAATGCCCAATTCCAATCCTTAATATCCTGCTTTTTTATCTACTACATTTCGTAACGGCTGACCAGCTTGGTAACGCTTCAGATTGTCGATAAATAGTGCTATTGAACGTTGTTTACTTTTTGGTGAATGACCAGAAGTATGAGGTGTGATAAAAATATTAGGAAGTGACCACAAAGGACTTTCTGGTGGTAACGGTTCTGAGTTAACTGTATCTAATGCTGCACCTGCAATCCAACCTTCTGTCAGCGCTTTTATTAATGCCGATTCATCAACTACCCCACCGCGAGCAATATTAATTAGGTAGGCATGATTTGGCAGCGATCGCAATACGGATTCATCAATAAATTCCTTGGTTTCTGGAGTTAGTGGTGTCGCAATAACTACATAATCAACCCCTGGCAGGAGCGATCGCCATTCATCAGCACCCACTACTTTATCAAAATTTGGTAGCTCTTGGGGATGACGCCGACTGCCAATTATTCTTAAGCCAAAGGGTTTAGCACGAGCGGCAATTTCTTGACCAATACCACCAGCGCCGATAATTAGCAAGGTCGCATCTGTTAACTCTTCGATGGCAAAGCCTCTTTTCCAGTGACGTTCTGCCTGTAAAGCATATAATTTTGGCAGGTGTTTGGCATGAGCTAGTATATAAGCGATTACAAATTCTGCGATGGGAATTCCATGCACTCCGGCCCCATTTGTGAGAATAATATCTCTTTCCAAATAAGTTGGTGTCAGGATGTGATTCACCCCTGCATTTGGTGCATGATGCCAACGCAGTGAAGGTGCTGCTTCTATTTTATGCAGCGTCGGACTTCTGGATAAAAACCAACTGAAATAAACTTCAGCATCGCTAGCATCCCCATCTAAATTACCATCAATATCTACTCGTATAATTTGTGTATTTGGTGGTAGATGTGGCTCAATATCAGCAACGAGTTCAAGCGGCAAAATCAGCTTCATTGTAGATTACCTCTTCTTTCTTTACAGGGCTATCTTTGGAAATTGTCTCTGTTTGATCAAACAACTAAGTGCCATTTTTTTGCATAAATTATGATTTTTAGTAACGATTAATCTAATATTATTTAATCTGTAAACACATAAACTCCAAATCAAAATATTGATTATCAAATTTATATGCCCTTTTCTCTATTCCATATATTTGAAAGCCCAATGATAAATAAAGTTGTTTTGCCAAGAAATTACTTTTAACAACATCAAGTAATAATATTTCTAACTCGTTAATAGCTTTTGCTCTTTCAATTAATTCATTTAGTAATAATTTACCTATACCTTTCCCCTGATATTCTTGTTGAACATACATACTACTAATATATGCTTTATGCCTGAGTTTTATTCTTGATTCTTGATGAAATGCAACTATTCCAATTAACTCTTTATTCTCAAAGCAGCCCAAAATAAAGTTATTGTTATTTACTGGTATTCTATCCCGAAATTGTTCTATCGTCTTAATTGCTTCTTCATTATACGTTGTGCCAAATGAATCTTGATTTTTATATAAAGCTTCTAATCGGATCTGTCTATAATCTTCTGCATCATCTTCTGTTAATTTTCTAATTATCATTAGATTAAATCTAAGTAATATTTATTTATTGTTTATTTTTAATAAAGCGATATAAATTAATAATTATTATGTTCTAGTTTATCTAGGTCGTGAATATAGAAAAAATCACCCAGAGGCGCAGAGAGGAGAGTTGAGAGTTATTTTAAGTGTTCATAAATAATTTTCGATTGCTACATCTGCTTTTGAAGAGGAGATTTTAATCTCGAAGTAGCCTATTTTACCGCAGCTACCTCAAGTATTATATTAATCAACTAACGAAAGCTAAATTTCAACTACTCAACTGCAACAATTGGTTATTGGATTGAGTACCTTCATTGCTCATTACTCGTTGAAGAACTGCTTCTCTAATATCGACAAACACTTCGCTACTTCTATCTCGCGGGCGTGAAATTCTCACAGGCAAATCCAGAGAAATCTGTCCTTTCTCAATCACTATCACTCGGTCTGCTAATGCCACAGCCTCTTCCACATCATGAGTCACCAAAAACGCAGTAAATCTCCGCTCTTGCCATAAGTTCTCAATCAAATTCTGCATCTCTAGGCGAGTTAGAGCATCCAATGCTCCCAAAGGTTCATCCAGCAACAACAAACGGGGCTGACTGACTAACGCTCTTGCCAATGATACCCGTTGCCGTTGTCCACCAGATAAGACATGCGGCCACTCATCAGCCCGATCTTTGAGTCCGACTTTATCGAGTGCCCAGAAAGCTTTTTCACGCCAATCGCCTTGTAAGCCCAATCCTACGTTTTGGATAACACGCTTCCACGGTAACAAACGGGGGTCTTGAAACATTACTCTTACAGAGCCGCTGAGTCTACGCAGTGGTTCTCCATCCAGTAGTATTCCGCCTGAACTTGCTTTATCTAATCCTGACACAAGACGCAATAAGGTACTCTTACCGCAACCACTACGTCCGACAATGGCGACAAACTCGCCTGCTTCAACTTCTAAATTCAGCGAGTTCAAAACCGTTTTCTTTCCGAAAGTCTTGGTCAAATCCAAAATACTTAGTTGTGTACCTTGTACATTATAACTCACTTGCAAAAACTCCTTTTTTTCAGAACGATTGGGATTTAACTATCTGGTGAAATATGAAATTGACAAATCACACTCAAAATGCATTTAAAGAAGGATTCAGAATCAATTACTGAGGGATGAATCAATTCAAAATTAAATACAGCCACCCACAAAACAAGGGGTGGGGGTTCTACCTACCTTGGGAAACAAGGATTTTTTCTCGTGCGAACGCTACCGCGAACGCGCCACTTGCGGGTGTTAGCGTAGCGGGACGAAGTACGGTTTTGAACCTAACTTTTTTTCATAAAAACCTGTCTTTCACCGAGCAAGGCAATTATCTTTTTACTTTTTAATTTCTTGCTGTTCTTGGCATTTATAAATTTTGATAATTGGGGTTCCAAGCCAAGAATTTTTTTTCTAATCCTCTAGCAACAGCATCTGCTAATTTACCCAGCAGTGCATAGATCAAAATACTCAAGACCACAACATCGGTTTGCATAAACTCACGAGCATTCATTGCCATATAACCAAGACCTGAATCTGCTGCGATCGTTTCTGCCACAATTAATGTCAGCCACATAAACCCCAAGGAAAAACG
The DNA here is from genome assembly GCA_964658545.1 of uncultured Acetobacteraceae bacterium. Lineage (GTDB taxonomy): Bacteria > Cyanobacteriota > Cyanobacteriia > Cyanobacteriales > Nostocaceae > Nostoc. The sequence continues at coordinate 3,219 of CAZZZY010000181.1, forward strand.
AACACCAACAAGAATCGAAGACAAAGCACCGGGAAAAATGATTTGCCACAAGAGTTGTGGTGTTTTCAATCCATAGACTTTTCCCATTTCAATCAGCCCAGGGTCAACACTACGGATGCCGTGAAATGTATTCACATACAACGGGAAAAATACCCCAATAGACACTAGAAATAATCTGGCTTGATCGCCAATACCAAACCAGAGAATTACCAGGGGAATTAATGCCAAATGAGGGATAGTACGGAGCATTTGTAGGGAACTATCAAATAACTTTTCTGCAATCCGAAAAAAGCCATTGAGCAATCCCAAAGCGAACCCAATGCTACCACCAACTACAAACCCAGATATTGCCCGCCCAGAACTAATTGCTATATTTTGGAACAATTCTCCCGTGGAGGCTAGTTTAATCGCTGTAGCAATTACACTGCTAGGCCCTGGTAAAATTCTGTTTGAGAGTAAACCAGTTCTGGAAGCAACTTCCCAAACTACTAGAACTAAAACGGGCACAATCCAGGGAACTATTTTCTCGATTTGCGGGTTTTCTAACACCTCGCTCAGGGATATTTTATTGTTACTTTTGGTACGTTTCAGGGTATTAGTCATGGAATTTGGGATTTTTAGATTTACACAAGGATGAATCTAGATGCATCAAATTTGGGATTTTAGACTTTATACTTAATTAGTTCATTGGCAGCATCCCAAGCCGCAGACTCGGTTTCTCGCACAATTACATCCCCAGCCAGTTGCACCGGATCTTCACCTGTCGCCACATTAATCAACAATCTTCCTTTAGAAATCCGGTCAAATGTTGCTGTCATCCGTGCAGCAGCACCTGGGGAAGTAATTCCGGGACGAATTGCCACGAGAAATTTCATCCGCTTGGTGACAGATATAAAAGTGGCGGCAGTTATCCAAGCATCTTCACAAGAACTACCTGTGGGTAACAATGCACCCGTGTAGCCTAAAGTATCCACAGCTTGGGCAATTTGCTGCAAATAATCAGGTGTGGCAACGCGAGAGCCAATATCTGTACCTAAATAGCGTCCATCATGAGATCCAGTAGGAATAAACCAGAGAATTTGCATGTTTGTCAGGGTTACGAGGGCTTTAAACTACGATAAATCGACACAATTACCGGAGTTAATAATCAGAATTTTACAATAAATTAGTTAAAAAACCAGCGTAGATTCACGATTCATAAAGAATAACTACCCACAAAATTTACTTTTTTGCAGATAACCCTGGTAATCATTACACTTTTAGAGCAAAGATGGCTGTCGTGAAGAATACAAGTTTTGTCTAGAAACATAATAAAGTTTACTTTACATAAATTTATGTTTGAATTTGTTTGTGAAAGTACTTGCTTTTTGTCGGAAACTGTGGAAGACTTTGTTATACTGCAAACTACGGTTATTAGATAGAGATAATGTAGTTAATTGATGAACTAATCTACTGCCAACCTACGTTAAGCCTCAATTAGTAGCTACTGGTAAATTTGTAAACAGATTTCTTATAGGATGCAGTAGCGATGGGTTGAAGACTTGATGCTTAAGACTTTATCGGTGGGGGAAATTGTAAATGCTGAAGACGTTAACAACCGATTTTGAATTCGACTTAGAAGCAGATGTGCTTGTGATTGGAGGTGGGCCAGCTGGAACTTGGGCGGCATGGAGTGCTGCATCAAGTGGAGCTAGGGTGATCCTCGTAGACAAAGGATACTGTGGTACGACTGGATGTGCTGCGGCATCTGGAAATGGTGTGTGGTACGTGCCACCCGATCCAGAAGCACGAGAAACAGCAAAGGCGAGTCGGGAATCTTTAGGTGGGTTTTTATCCGATCGCAACTGGATGGATCGGGTACTGGATCAGACCTATGTAAACGTCAATCAGTTGGCAGAGTGGGGTTATCCCTTCCCTACCGACGATGAAGGTAAACCCTATCGGCGATCGCTGCAAGGGCCAGAGTATATGCGACTGATGCGGCGGCAAATTCAACGGGTAGGAGTCAAGATTTTAGATAATAGCCCCGCCTTAGAACTACTGGTTAATGAAGATGCTGCTGTTGCAGGTGCAACGGGTGTGAACCGTCAAACTGGTAGTAAATGGATAGTGCGATCGCAGTCCACGATCATTGCTACAGGTGGCTGTGCGTTTCTCAGCAAAGCGTTAGGGTGCAACGTCCTAACGGGGGATGGTTATCTGATGGCGGCAGAAGCAGGAGCCGAGATGTCGGGTATGGAATTCTCCAATGCTTACGGCATCTCTCCCGCCTTTTCTTCAGTTACCAAAACCCTGTTTTATAATTGGGCAACCTTCACCTACGAAGACGGTACTGTAATTCCGGGAGCAAGTTCTCATAGACGGTCAGTCATTGCCGAGACATTATTGCAACAGCCAGTTTACGCCATTATAGACAAAGCGGCAGAATCGATGCGGGCATCTATGCGTTTAGCACAGCCCAACTTCTTTTTACCCTTTGACCGTGCAGGGATCGATCCATTTACCCAACGTTTCCCTGTGACTCTGCGCCTAGAGGGAACTGTGCGCGGTACGGGAGGAATTCGGATTGTAGATGAGACTTGTGCCAGTTCTGTTCGGGGACTCTATGCGGCTGGAGATGCCGCTACACGGGAACTGATTTGTGGCGGATTTACGGGCGGTGGTAGCCACAATGCGGCTTGGGCAATATCTTCTGGCTATTGGTCAGGGAAATCGGCTGCTGAATATACCCGCAGTTTAGGAGAATACAAAACTCAACGCCGAGTTCATGGAGTTGGAGAGGTAGGATTAGAGAGTGGGAGCGATCGCTCTCAAACTCTAGCAACTGATGAAGTAATTCAGGGAGTCCAAGCTGAAGTATTTCCTTATGAAAAGAACTATTTCCGTACAGAACAAGGCTTAAGCGAGTCTTTGGGTAAGCTAAATCATCTTTGGCAAGAACTCCGCAGTAGCCAGGTGAAATCAGATAAAGAGCTAATCCGGGCGCGAGAAGCTGCGGCGATGGTAGCTACAGCGCGATGGATGTACAGCAGTGCCATTGAACGTAAAGAAACTCGTGGTATGCACAGACATCTAGACTATCCAGAACTTGATACTAACCAGCAACATCACCTGATTAGCGGCGGATTAGATCAGGTTTGGGTGAAAAGTCAGCCGCTACTTAAATCCAAAATCCAAAATCCAAAATCTAAAATAGGGGTGGCAGTGTGATTGAGTTGGTCAGCAAGTCGCGGTGCATAGAATGTAATATTTGCGTGAACATTTGTCCAACTAACGTGTTTGACCGTGTACCTGATGCGCCGCCAAGCATTGCTCGACAGAGTGACTGCCAAACCTGTTATATGTGCGAATTGTATTGTCCAGTTGATGCCCTTTATGTAGCACCAGAAAGTGATGTGACAACTTCAGTCAATGAGGCAGAATTGGCAGAAGTTGGGCTACTGGGTAGTTATCGAGAAAACATCGGTTGGGGACATAAACGCACTTCAACAGCAAAAGCCGATCAAACATTCCAAATTTTGAAGCAGATGAAATAGTGCGACGGAGAAAATAGTCATGCTGTGGTTCAAAGTAGTAACAGGTTCTATCAGTAAAAAATTATCAATTTCAGTGGCTTGTGTTCTCCTGTTACTAACTACAGCATGTAGCCAAGGCGAAACTAAATCTGCTCAATCCATTGAGGCTGTTAATGTTAACAACGCTGTCGCCGCAAATAACATTTCTACCCTACGAATAGGTTATGTAGGTAATTCAGAACCGACAGGATCGCTTGGTTGGGCAAAGAAAAAGGGAATATTAGAACGGGAGTTGCAAAAAGCGGGATTTCAAAACATTACTTTTGCAAGATTTCCTAACGGGCCGGATCTAAATGAGGCGCTTGTCGCAGGTAAATTAGATGTTGGTTCTTTAGGCGATACACCAGCTATAGTTCTGAGAGCTAGGGGTCAGGAAACCCGACTGCTGCGGATCAGCCAATTTGATACAACCGCCTGGTTAGTGGCGAAAAAGAATGGCCCGCGATCGCTTGCTGAACTTAAAGGAAAAAAAATAGCTACCCAAAAAGGCTCTTATATGCATCGATACTTGCTGGGTCTGTTAGCTGAAGCTAAAATTGCTAAGGATGTAAAAATTGTCCACTTGATGACTACTGAGGCAAAAGCGGCTTTAGAACGTGGTGATGTAGCGGCTTATGCAACTTCAAGCGATCTGGGGCCTTTTTTGAAATCACAAGGATTTCCGGTGATTGATTCTTCTGCGAATCATCAGGGTTTGTCAGGGACATCGTTAATTGTGGCAACTGAAAGTTTTCTGGCGAAACAGCCTGATTTTCCCCAGAAATTTAATGCAATTCTTACAGAAGCAGCTAAGGATTTAAAAGCTCATTCTGAAGAATATTATCAGTATCATGCTCAAACTACTAAATATCCTATCGATATTATTAAAGTATCGTTTCCACTCAAACAGGTTTCGGAAGAACCTTTACCAGAGGAGGGTGTGAAACTTTTAGAGGGGACGAAGAAATTTTTAGTTTCGCAGGGGTTAGCAAAGTCGGACTTTAAATTGACAGATTGGGCTGTTAATGAACAGTAACGTTAATTCTATTTATCTTGTTGATTAAAGTTTTTTTAACGTAGACGCGGAGCGGCTGACCGCAGGGTACCACAGAGGTACAGAGGACGCAGAGAGAATTTATGGAGAAGGAAGTTATCAGTGAAATTGATTTTTGAGATTTTATCTTTACTAATTACGCCACATATAAAGAAAAATCTCAACTTCTTCAAAAGAATTGCTGTTGAGAAGGGAGTAAATAAACTTCTGAATCAGCATTGACTATCTACCCAATCCAATTGAAAAATAAGGTAGAACCTATGACTATTGCATTAGACCGTCCCAGAAAAACTAAGTCTGCTCAAATTCGGGAAAAACTGGGTTATCCCATCATCGACACCGATGTACATACCCAAGAGTTTCCCCCAGCATTCTTAGACTATTTAGAGCAAGTTGCTGGAAGTGCTATCGCAGAGCGTTTTCAAGAACACTTACCCGGTGCATCTCGCTCTAAATGGTTCAAGCAATCTTGGGATGAACGCCGCGCTAACCGCACCGCCCGCCCTCCTTTTTGGACTCGTCCTACTAACGATGCTTTAAATTTAGCTACCGTTAGTTTGCCCAAGTTGCTGCACGAACGCTTACAAGAAGCTGGTACAGACTTTGCCGTTGTTTACCCCAATTTGGCAACAATGGCACCACACATCGGTCATGAAGAGATGCGGCGGGCTGTTTGTCGTGCAGCGAATACTTACCATGCTGATATTTTCCGTCCTTATAGCGATCGCTTAACACCTATTGCTTCCATCCCCATGCATACGCCCGAAGAGGCGATCAAAGAATTGGAATATGCGGTGAAAGTGCTGGGACTTAAAGCAATTCAAATTCCCGGACATATCCGCCGCCCGATTCCCGCCTTCGAGAAGTATGGCGAAGAAGTAGCCAATGAAGCCATCTGGATTGACACCTTTGGTTTGGATAGTAAGTATGATTACGATCCCTTCTGGGCGAAGTGCGTAGAACTGAAAGTTGTACCCACCACCCACTCTTCCGGTATGGGCTGGATCAATCGGCGTTCCATTAGCAATTACCAATACAACCATATTGGTCACTTTGCATCGGCTGGGGAAGCCCTATGTAAATCTCTATTCTTTGGTGGTGTAACTCACCGCTTCCCCACACTCAAGTTTGCTTTCTTGGAAGGAGGTTCAGCTTGGGGTGCTAGTTTGTACACCGATTTGATTTGGCACTGGGATACTCGCAATAAAGATCATTTGGTGGAAAATAACAATCCTGCCAATATCGATCGCGAAGAATTGCTAGAACTCTATACCCGTTATGGTGGTGAATTAGTACATGGTCGTTTGGATCAACTAGGTAGCGGTTTAGGTTTCCACGCCGAGTTAGTCGCGCCCTTAGAACCAGGTGATTTGGATGAATTCGCCGTTGCAGGAGTTACCAAACCAGAGGATATCCGCGATCGCTTTTTGAATCATTTCTACTTCGGGACAGAATCAGATGATACCCGTGTAGCTCAAGCCTTTAACCGCAAAGCTAATCCCTATGGCGATTGCGTTAAAGCATTTTTAGGTTCCGATTCCGGTCATTGGGACGTACCTGATATCACTGCGATCGCAGCTAATACCTATTCGATGGTAGAACGCAAGATTATCACCGAAGAAGATTTGCAGTACTTCCTATCAATTCATCCCTTGGAGTTGTACACCAGTCTGAATCGTGACTTCTTCAAAGGTACGGCTGTCGAGAAAACCGCAGATGAATTTTTAGCTGGTAAAGGGAGTGAGGGAGTGGGGGAGAATAACCATGCCCCATGCCCCATGCCCC
>CAZZZY010000182.1:0-9570 GCA_964658545.1 uncultured Acetobacteraceae bacterium
AATGTTTACTTCAATTAAGTTCAGGCAATTCTGCAAGCGCTCCTTCCATCCATGCGCTGATTGCTGTTGTTTCATCTACTCCTCGTGCTACCGTATCAATTACGTGTTTTTGATAAGAATTAACAGCATGATTAGGATGTCCAAACTTATTACCAGCCCAAGCCAAACACATAGTTTTCACTAGTTCATCAATCTTGGTAGAATCAAGCTCACTCGGACTAGTAACATTTCGAGAATGTAACCACTCTTTGACTAAATCGAGTGGATAATTTAAAAGCGTGCGAACTTCTTTTACTCGCAAATCTTTTGGGTTGATTGATGGTGCAATTACAGCTTGTTTTGGTGGCTGGACTCTAGGCTGTTGATTGTCTTTGCGGGGTCTAATATTATTGTTTGGCTGTTCAGGCTTTTGAGGAGTAGTTGCGCCTTCAGCATCATTATCTTCATCTGCCGTCACTGATAAAATTGCACAAACCGCATATCGTCGTGCATAAGTTAATGCTGCACCAAACTTCTGAGAGTCACTGATTTCGGGTAGAGGATAAGTGCTGGTGATACTCTCTCCAGATTCATGAAAAATATGAGTCCGTAGCACGGTTTTACCTTCAAAGATTTCGGTGGTTTGAATTATTACTAATCCATGTTTACTGAGTCCGGGAGTGACAGCATCCAATACAGCATCTAGTGTTGCATATTTGCGCTTGTAGTGAGGATTAGTCCCGTCTTTTTGAATGGGATTAAACTCTGCCTTTGCTTTGATTAAAGCTTTGATTAGTTCTTGCATTGTCCAGATCCTCTTTTACCAATCACTTTCGTTTACATCACCAGACACTTTTTTGCTAGATTTAGCTTTACTTATCTGAAAGTCTGAGGCTTTCAAGACAGGCATTGCCGCTTGTTTTACTGAAGTTTTAGCTTGTTGATAGAGGAATTGTGTCACTCCATCCGCGTCTTCTCCATCTTCCACTTGCGCCCATAGAGAGCAGCCTAGTTCCAGTGATTCGTAGTCGCCAAGATTAAATTTCCTAGAGTAGCTAACAGAGACGGTTGTGAATTTCATAAGATGTCGGGTTTACTAAATATTAGTTGTCAATTCTCTTCGCTAGTATCAATCATCTCAATGCTGACTCTTTGACATAAATCGCTAGCTTTTACACCAATAATTCCTGGTTGAATTTAAGTGGATAATTTCTCTATAATTGAATGAAAGCCAGGGTCTTCATCATTGATTTCTACCTCAATCAAACCTGCTTTATTTGATACAATAGTTGCCCAATTTGGGCTTTGCTTTAGGAATACTGGTTGCATAGAGTTTCATGGTTCTGCATCCTGATTAAACTTGATTTCAACAATTTCTTCCACGCACCCCATCGCCTCACCCAAGTAGTGCAGGACATCGCCCAAATGAGTTGCTGCTTCTGGGTCAATCCTTTTGTTTGCAATCAACAAGAGCCAGTTTTCATTTTGGGCGATCGCCTGAATCTTTGCGTAGCACGAGTTAAATTCTTGTAGGATTTCTATCGCTTTCATTGGTTTATTCAATGAGTTGTGGTGTTCTATTTGGATAAAATTTAAGTTTGCTCCTCGCTATACAGGTGGGTTTGCCCTACCCACCCGTTTCCTTACGCTGCAACTAAATCTCTAGTTTCTGGCACGTATCTCTTTAACCTTTCCCACTCCTCAAAAGTCAGCGAATCAAATTCTTTATCTAGCAACTCTTCTTCCGTGGGTGGTTGTTCTGTAGACGTTGTAAAGTAGCCTGTCATCGTCATAAAGTCATCCAGTGCGACTGCTGCATCCACCGATTTGGCGTATCGAATTTTATCTACAGCATTTGACCAGTGTGTGATGTGTTGAAATATTACCCCAATCATCGAATCAGCCTTGTACACTCAATAGGTTCTGGGGCAAGCTCCATCTACGTAAACCAGCTTGTATCCAGTGATTTGTGTGACCTCTGCATTGGGGTCGGTTGGAGGTAGGAGAATTTTCTCTGTTGGATCATCCGACTGGGCTTCTTGAAGAGAAAATGGGCTAATCATATTTGATGTGCCATGATGATTTCGATTGTTTAAATTTGTTATCCAGGCGATTGCTTTTCTCTAAGGCGATGCCTGCGGCGGGCTGCGCCTACGCCTTTCTCACTTGCAGTACTAGGGATTTCTTACACTTCTGCATTCGCATCTGTAGCAGGTAGAAGAATATTCTCGTGGCAGTCATCTACTTGAAGCGAGGGGTTACTTGCTGTATTTTGTGTCATGATTTGGATTATCATGAATTCAGTTGTAGGAGCGATTGCTCTTGTCTTGGGGAAGCAATCGCCCTTTCTCACTTGCAGAACTAAGCCGCTACTGCTGCTCGGACTCCCAACAGTCCAATCACTTGTTCAGCACTCGGAGCCACACGATTGACTCCGTACTGTCTTGGTCTTGCGTACCAACGTTGTTGATTGCACCCGACAAAGCCGACAAAATGACCATTTTGGTAGAGTTTGGTGCTGAATCCTAACCAGTCGATTTCGCCGTGATACAGACCAAAAACAGTGCAGGCTTTTTCTAGTTCATCGCTCAGGCGTTCGTTCCGTTCCCGTGGTGTTTCGGGTAATGTTGCCTTAACCTCTGCAACTCTTGTAGCGAACCAGTTGCGATCAAAGGGTAGTCGTCCGCCACCGACTAATTGCACCCATACTGTGATTCTGCCTTCTATCCAGATCGTCCGAACTGATTCGGGTTTCACTTGAATAATCTCGCCAATAATGCGGCGATCTCTGCTGGTGAGAGGATCTTGGGTTGGGGCTACAGCTTCGGCTTGGGATTCGAGGTGGTGGTTTAGTTCTGCTTGGGCTGTGGCTTGTTCATCACCAGAAGAAGTAGGAATTGCTTGCTGTGTAAGTGTTGCATAGTTCATAATAGAAATCTCCGTGATAGGGGAAAAGGCGATCGCTGAGTTTGGTAGACAGTAGTGGTCGCCTTTGTTATGTGTTCAAACAACGTTGTGGTTTAGCACAACGCTCTCAAAAAGATTTGGCGTAGCCATCAAAGCTATTTGTTAAGAGATTCCTTGTACAAATTCCTTCCCCTCTGCACCACTAACCTCTGCCCAAGAGCTTCTTCTTCTGGTAATTGCTCCTGTATTGGCAGTGTGCCTTGCTTATACTGTTGTTTGATATATTCGTAGCAAAGAGCGGGTTTAGTGTCTCGGTAAATCTCATTACCGTTAACTAGAACTCGCCAGTATAAATCCTGATAGTTGTTGTGGTCGAAGCTAATACTGGCTACTAGATAACTATCAACTAGATAATCACCAATATGTACTTCTTGGTCATAATAAGAGATTTCTAAAATTGTCAGTTCTTCTGGTTGTGGAGTTGGTAATGGAGTTTCGAGTGTGCCGTCGCACTCAGAAGTTGGAAGTCGGAGGTCGGAAGTCGGAGCTAGTTTACTTGCGTCTTCTGGCTTTAAACTCCCAACTATCTCTTGAGAGCGTTTTTCCACTTCCGACTTCATTGAGTGATGCCAAGTAATATAACTGTTGCATTTAGCCCAGGTATTGGCGCGATGTTTTTCTTTGGCGTTAACCATGACTACCCAAGGCTGAGTTAAGTCATTGTCGTAGGTGATAGCTGCTACTAACTTTTCACCAAGATAATATTCGTGATCGTAGAAAGATATTTCGACTGTTGTCAAATGCTCTGGTGCTACGGCTTCGGCTTGGGTTTCAATGTAGTTGTTCAGTTCTGCTTGGGCTGTGGCTTGTTCGTCTTTGAAGGGAGCATCTGCAACTGTAGTTAGTGTATTGAGCTTGAAACTGGAAGGCGTTTGCTGTGTGTAAACTGATTGAGTCATAATATAGATTCCTGTAAAAGGTCAAAGGGCGATCGCACAAGTTTCGTAGGCTGGGGCGGTCGTCTTTTGTTTTCATATCTCTATAATAACAACTCAGAGTACAAGAATCAACTAGAAGTACAAATATTTCTGGAAACTTCAACACGCAAATCAGACATAATCTCAATCAGTTCTACACCAAGAGTTTTGGCGATTGCTGTAATAATTTTCGTTGAAACAGAGGCTGCTTCCCCATTCTCTAGCTTCCTAATGTATTCTTGAGAGCATTCAACCTTTTGGCTCAAAAGTGCATCTGCAATCTCACGCCTAGACTTCTTGCCACGTAATAATCTTAGGCTATTTCCACATTCTTTATTCCACGCAAGCATAACAACCCAGTCGAGGGGAACCATAATTACCTCCTTTGTATTTTTTATTTTTATATTTGCACTTTCAGTTGTCATGTGGCAAGATTGTTTTTGTACTGTGAGTTCAATCAACCAGTTCAGTTATACAAGAATTCATAGACGGCATGAGTATTCCAGCCGTCAAATTGTTTTGTGAACTTATTTTAAGGAGGTTATGCCAAAAATAATTACGCTTTTCCAAAGGCAATAAAAAGTAATTGCTGAGAATACAGCAGTTTTCATTTGCATTAACCAGTATTTTCCGTGTGTATACAGCACATACAGGTAAAATCATGCTGACACTAAACCGTTCCGAAACAACATCAGCACTCGATTACAACATTCTCAATACCAGCATCCAAGATACCTTCGCTGCCATAGACCGCTTCGAGTGGCAGGCAATAGAAGAACTGCGGGTGATGCAGAATAACGGCTATTACTCTGATGCTGGTTATGCCAGTTTTGAAGATTATTGTGAAAAAGAACTAACCAAGCACGGTGGGTATCGTCGGGTTAGGGATTTGCTATCTGCGAAAAAGGTAGTTGATACTCTACCAGAGGAACTTCGGGAAAAAATTACTAAACCTTCTCAAACCCGTTCCTTACTTCGGCTGGTCAAAACTCCTGACAAGTTACAAGAAGCTGTTGCGATCGCAGCCAAAGAAAAACCCTTCCCCACCGCCGCAGACTTCGCCAAAGCAGTGCAGCAAGTCGCACCAACAGCTAAACGCGCCACAAAAAGCGAAAACCCTAAAACGCAATTGTGTAATTCTGTCACTGTTTCCTCACAATTGCATCCCCATTATGGCGAATCGGGAGTGATTGAGGCAGACGCACCCAATAAGTATCAGCAGATTGTTACTTTCAGCGATGGCGAGAGGCTGCTTGTAAACAATAGTGATTTGGATGCTGCCAGCGTTCCCTTTCCCAGAGAGCAGACTTATCCACCAGAATATACTGAAGCAATTGCCCAAATTAAAGAACAGCATCAGCAAGAGTTAGAGCGACTTTCTCAGGAATTGAGAATTGGTTTACAAGCAGAAGCTACTGGCAGAGTCGAAGCTCAATTACTTGAACAAATCCAATCCTTGCAGCAATTGTACAAGCAGCAGAGGGAGCAGAATATTCAGTTGCAACAACGATTGGATGAGATGGAGGGGTTGAGAAAGTTAGAGATTGAGAATCAGCAACTCCAACAACGTATCCAAGAATTAGAAAACGCTGTTGAACAACGCCCTTCTCAACAGTGGGGGAATACCATGACGCAACAGGCTACCAAAGCGTTGAACAAGCAGGTGAAACAGGCGTTGGAGAAAACAATTGATCTGCGCGAGCTAGCTGTTGAACCGCCGAAAGAAAACGCGCAAGAATGCTTACGGCTCATGGGCATGGCTTTGAAAAACCTCGCCAGTGCCATGAACAATACCCAAGCCTTAGAGGCTGCGGCGATAATCCTGGGGAGTGAACCTACACCATCAGCGATCGCATATCGGGCCGAGCAATTGGAAATGCTACCCCAGGCGGTTAGCGATATTCGGCAGGTGTTGTCAAAGCCTGGGTGTGCTTGGCAGGACTATTGGGCAGTGGCGCAAGAGTACGAGGTAATCAAACATGACTACTGGGCAGAATTGACTACCCAAGAAACAGAGTTAATTACCGCACTCCAGAACGCATCCTCTCAACCGGACACAATCGGACTCGGTTCTATAGTTGCCCATGCTGACCCCTACCGCACTTTGTATGTTGAAAGGGGCGAAGTGGTAGAGGATTTAGGCGAAGAGTTGGTGGTGGCTTGGGATTGTTGGAAGGAGCAATCGAAAAAGACTGATAGGTATTTCCGAGACGAGTTGCGGTTTTGGCAACCTCAATAGGGTTTCAGTGTATCGGTGACTTTTTAGACAAACAAATATCAAATTAAACCCTGCGATGCCGAAGGCGGTAAACAACGCTGTAGGGTCGCTTCTCTTCGGAGAAGTGGAATTAATGGAAACCCTGAACTGCTTTACTTGTTTCTATATTTAATATGTCGTCGCTTCTCTTCGGAGAAGTGGAATTAATGGAAACTCTTAACTCTCCTAACTACTAGATACTTAAGACACTTTAGTCGCTTCTCTTCGGAGAAGTGGAATTAATGGAAACACGTTTTCAAGGCATACCCATGAGGGTCGAAGATCGCGAATAAGTCGCTTCTCTTCGGAGAAGTGGAATTAATGGAAACTCACTGATGTAAACTACTAATCCTAAATCAACTCCCAAGGTAGAGTCGCTTCTCTTCGGAGAAGTGGAATTAATGGAAACCTGAGATAACCATCTCTCAAAAATAACTTCCATTAGTCGCTTCTCTTCGGAGAAGTGGAATTAATGGAAACCTGCAAAGGGTGTTCGTGAAATGGGAGGGGTAGCGATGTCTACCCCTGTTTGAGTGATATATTTCAAGACTCACGCTCTGGTTGCGAGGATTCTGAGCCTTGTTTGGGGTCTAAAACGGACTATCTACACAAATGCCAAATGCACAAACTTTCTTCTTTGGAATAGTAGGAATCTGTATACCGGGGACAAGTTTTTTGAGGATCATTATGTCACTGTTAATGTCAGCCATAGTTCTAGCAAACTCAGAAAATCCAGAAAAACCAACATCAAAGATGCAACCTTCCATCAAACTTGGAGTGACCTTTGCTTGTGTGCAAGCCTGACGCGCTTTTTCAATTTGGTCAGGAGATAGCATATTGAGTGTCAAATATTTATCTGGGAAGCTGCGTTCGGTATAATCTTCGGTGGTTTTCCCAGCAGGATAATCAAAGAGTGATTCTTCTTGGTTAACGCGCCAGCTATTGGCAAATTCTTTGTAAAGTCGGTCGAAATAAAGTTTTTCGGCTTTATCCAACATACCAGGCGCTCTCAGACCAACCAGGTTTAAGACTTTGTTCACATCACCATAGGTTGAGCGAATCTGAGAAATATTTCCGCCACCACGAATCTGCAAATCATCATTGGGATTGCCGTTGACATTTCCCAGTAAGCCGCTATAGTTACCTGCTCGATTATAGACGAAGGGTGAAATATTGAGAAAAGCATTATTACCAAAACTAGATGGGCTAACCAGGACTTTCTCACCGATAGGAGAACTAATTACATAGTTAGTTCCCTGTTTCAAAATTTCACCACCACCGTTGAGTGTTAGCTTATCACCTTGGATTATCACAGGTTTACCATTTACTCTTAAGGGAGTACTGGTATCGTTATCAGGAAACTCCCTAGCATAAAATACAACCCTGTCGCTACCCACTTTCACTGCTACGGCGCTATTGATTGCCATAGAAGAACTGAAAGGTGCGTGTCGTGACTGAACTTCAAAGGTATCATCCTTTGATTTGGTCAGAATGACTTCGCCTATTGATTGTAAATCGTATCTCAAACCATCAAAGGTAGCCAGATGGGGATCGCCAGTGCTTGTCCCGGATTTCTGTTGGCACTCTTCACGTTTTTGGTCGCTTTTTTGCTTGTTTTCGGGTAGACACAGGTTTTTTTCTTTGGGAGGTTCTTCTTTGGGCGTGTAGTATTGAACTTGATCTCTGTCTTTAATATTCCATCCGTAATTTACAGTCAGCCCTCCTTCACTGTATGCGGTATATTTACCTTTGTTATCTAAACCACCTATAACTTTTCTATTATTTGGAAGTGTCCGTGTCTGGATTTTAACTGTACGCAAAGCTCCACCTGCGATAGTTGGATATTTTCTGTCAGAAGTACCTTCAACCACAACAGCAATATGTCCATGATCGGTCTTTTTCAATCCAACAACCACAAAGTGACCTTTTTCTGCAAGATCTGCCGCATTCTCTTTATTTACTTTCTGCCATTTCCCCAAGCTGACCTGTTTTTCTAACCAATTAAGTTGGTCATTTGCTTGATATCCTTCTAAGGTTATGCCTAGTTGATTTGCGACTTGTCGCACCGAACCGCTACAGTTAGCCTGATTGTTTTTAGCAGCCTGTTGTGCAATTCTCAAGAGGCGATCTCCAGCAGACTCAGAATTAGTTGGATCGAGGCTAGCAGCTAGTTTTAAAATTGGTTCTGTGCCCTGAGCAGGGTTGTCATTAAGAAGATAAGAAGTACAAAAGCCGGAATTAAAAGCTAAAATTCCGCATAAGAGAATAGCAAAAACTCTTTTGAACAGTCCTTGAAGTAAGAGAGTAGCTATAAAACTAATTACACCGATGAGTAAAAATCTGACTTTTGGCATAAATTCATCTACCAAATACTTGTTATATCGAACTATTCGCCGTTTGCAACCATAAGTAATCAACATGAGAATGGTATCCTGGCGTGGAATAGGAGAAACCAAGGAACTTAAAGTTCTGCAATTGCTTGATTGATCTCATTAGTAAAGTCGAGAGCTTTTTGCTTCTCCCAAACTGCAATTGGAGATTTCAAAGGAGTAGCACTAGAGGCTTCAACACGGATTAGGGTTCTGAAACTTTCAATTGCGATGATGATTCCGCCGAGAAATGCAATGAAGCCGAATAGAGATTTAGTGAAATTCCCAAAACCAAAGAATAGAAGTATCCCAGCACAAAAGAATCCTCCTAACTTATACTCTGTCCTAGTTATGATGGTAGAGATGTTTCGCAATGGGAATGTGATCAAATTTGTTCCAAGGGGGATCACAAAAAGAACTACATTGGGTATGCGAGCAATGAAACGTTTATTTGTGACATATACGTTATACTTGATAAAAAACAACAAAATGGAGTATGAGAAGGAGTTTTTTGCAATTAGTTGCTCATCTTCTCCGAGAGAAAATCCTAAATTTTCGAGACTCATACGAATATTTTCACCTCTAGATAAATGGGTTTATTGATTAATTTTGACGGTCAATGTGTGCCGATATGTATAGATTAGAGGTAGGACAGATAATCAAAGAAGTTATTGATGCGAATAACAAAAATAGCAACTCACAAGTTGAATTAAGGAAGAAGAGGAAAAGAATACAAAAAAATAATCAGTGGGGGATTCAGACCGACCACAGATTATTCACTCGCATATTAATATTGGATAAACTCTTAAACCGATTCGCAATAACACCATGCACAGTCGCTCCTTGCTACGTGGAGGAGACGCACTAGAAGAGAGTAATTACGTTACTTCGACAGTTCTCTTCTTGGGCTGCGCCAACGACAAGCTCCCTTGCCTGCGGGACGCTATGCGTAGCTTGCTTCCACGTAGTGGTACGGCAGGCTCAGGGCATCACTGCGCTAACCATTTGTAAGAGGATGCTTGAAAAGTTTTGGCGAATATAATTCGCTACTACACTAGCATTGTCCACCTGCGTGGAAAGA
>CAZZZY010000183.1:0-9566 GCA_964658545.1 uncultured Acetobacteraceae bacterium
GGTATTTAAGAATCAGGCAGTAGAGTAATGAGCAATGCTGTGTCCCTACCGCGTGGTTTATTTATCGGAAAATAGCTGTAAGTGATATCTAGCAGCCAAACCGTATCAAATATCTCAGAAATCCTACTGTACCATCAAGACAATAAATGTAACTAATATATACATAAATATTGTCAGGATGCTGAATATGTCAGATTTACCGCTTCAGTGCAAAAATTTGAAAGAGCAAGTTGAGTCGATATTACAACTTTTACAGCAAGAAGCAACGCTACATTCCCAAGATATTACACCTGTACAAACTTCTCTAACTAAGGCGATTTCTCCTAAGTTTGAGATTGTGTTTGCGGGTGCATTTAGTGCAGGTAAATCAATGCTCATCAATGCACTATTGGAGAGAGAGTTACTTTACAGCGCAGAGGGACACGCTACAGGTACAGAATGCAAAATCGAGTATGCAGCAGTAGATAAAGAACGTGTTGTTTTGACCTTTTTAAGTGAAGCTGAGATTCGGGAACAAGCAGTTTATTTGTGTCAGGAGCTAGGATTTAAGACAGTAACTAATATTAACCAATCTGAGGTAATTAACTTACTACTTGAAGGTTCGGAAGCGATTATTCAGCAGGAGGGTGGCGAGAGTAAATCAGAACGTGCAAAACAGGCGAAGGCGTTAATGTTATTGCTAGAGGGATATAGAGCAAACCGCGATCGCATCTATACGGTAAATAATGCTACATACTCAATGGAGCAATTTAACTTTTCTAACCTCAAGGAAGCTGCTGGATATGCCCGTCGTGGTAGTAATAGTGCAGTATTAAAGCGGATAGAATACTACTGCAATCATCCTCTGCTAGAAGATGGTAATGTAATTATTGACACACCTGGTATAGATGCACCAGTAGAAAAAGATGCACAATTAACTTACGCCAAAATTCAACATCCTGATACTTCGGCGGTGGTGTGTGTGCTAAAACCTGCTTCGGCGGGTGACATGACAAAAGAAGAAACAGAACTTTTGGAATTAATGCGGCAGAATGGGGGAGTACGCGATCGCGTTTTCTATGTCTTCAACCGGATCGATGAGACTTGGTACAATACCCAACTAAGACAACGATTAGACGATTTAATTGGTGGGCAATTTGGCAATCCAAGCAAAGTTTATAAAACGAGTGGATTATTAGGATTTTACGGCAGTCAAATTAAACAGACAAGCCAACGAGATAGATTTGGTTTAGATTCTGTTTTTGCAGAAAGCGTCAAAAGTTTGGACGGTAAAGAAGAAACACCACAATTTGTCTATGCGTTTAACAACTACTGCGTAAATTCAGGAAAATTATCCACCACTAAATTCCGTGTCTCTGTTAACGGCTTTGAAACCCCAAATCAAAATTATGTGCGGATTCTGGGAGATTGGGGAAATGAACTGATAGAAAAGCTCATTCAAGATAGTGGAACTGAGGAATTTCGCACAGCTATTACTCGCTATCTTACAGAAGAAAAGCGTCCACAATTATTTAAAAATCTTGCTGATGATTTGGAAGATGTTTGTATTAAACTGAAGAGACATTATCAGAGTGTACAACGTAATTTAGATAGTCAGCCTCAAGAAATTGAGACTATGAAGGCACAAGAATTGCAACGCCTAAATCAGCAACTCCAGCAAATTGGTAGAGAATTTAGTGAGCATATCACAGAACAAGTTAACCAAATAATTAATAGCTCTTGTGATGCTTTTGAATCCGATTTTAAGCAATTGCAATCACGAATGATTCGCCGTCTAGATGAATTGCTAGATAGTTTTTCTGTAGCTTCTGCTTATCAACGTGCAACCATTAGCCATCCTCGCAACGCTACAGCACCTTTAATTGCTATTTTAGTAGAGGCATTTTATTACTTAGCAAATCAATTGGAAGATATTTTAGTTGAATCTTCTCAGCAAGTAATTGCAAATTATTTCCAGCGATTGATCGAAAAGATTCGCAAGTCCGAATATTATCGCCAGTTGTATCGTTTGTTAGATAATGATGGCGGTATTGAACAAGAGATCAGAACTTTAGAAAAAGGAGTTACTCAAGCATTAGTGAGTGCAGCTAGTGTAGAGTGCGATCGCTTCGTGCGAGAAAGTCCGAGATTTTATGATGAAGGCACTTTTTCTATATATCAATTTCGCCAAACTCTATTACAAACTTCTCAAGGTTACGACGCTGAAAGTATCATAGAAGCAGAACCAGCAATTAGGCAGTTATTGAAGTTAGATTTTGAGCCAAAAGTTTCTCAAACTATTCGTAAATCTTTCCGTCAAACCATCAACCAAACGCTCAAAACTCAGTTGTTACCAATGGCAGAACAGCAAGCAGATGAGATTTTGCAGCAATACCCACAGGCGCGTGTTTATTTAGAGAAAACACTGGAACAAGAAGCTGAAGAAAAAATTGCGAGTAATCGCCGATTATTGAGTGTTCTGGAAGAGAATATTGCAGCGTATAATTCAGCAGCTTCTAGTATCAACAGTTGTTTACAGTCGATGAAATTATATGACCATTTTTTGCCTATAATTGGCGATTCGTTTGATGCTGATGGTAAGTTTGCTAATAATGAATTTTTGGTTTCAGATGTGGTCTGAGAGGTTTAATTTTAATCTCAAAAATGATTTGAGATAATTGTAGCTTTTAGTGAGTGCTTTAGCACTCACTAATAATAGTTTTGTATCAAATAAAAAATTTGAGGTTGATATAGAAGATGGATTCAAGCCAATAGAGTGTAATGATGGTGATGTTTTGGACTTTGGAGACAATACATATAAAATTGGTAAATTGAAACAAGCAATAGATAACTCATCTAACTCCATCCTGGAAAATACATTGAATCAAGAATTAACTAGGCAAGGAGTAAAGATAAAACAATCTCCGAATGTAAATTGGCTTCATACGGGGATAGATTGCGAAATTTTAACACTAGGTTCTCAAAGCTGGAAAAAGGGGAAAGTTAAAATTAAAATAAGCGCTGAATTTTATGTTGAAGAGGAAGATGTACAAATAACTAACAGCAACAATTCAGAAATCACCGAACCAGAATCACCTCTTGATGATCTTCGTCGTATGATTAATGAATAAAATTAGTCAATCAAATTTACCTATCGCCATCCTATTTAATTTGTAAAAATTCGCTGTGTCCAGATCCCCGACTTTTTAAAGAAGTGGAGTATCTAACTTTTTAAACTCACGTTCCGAATTGATGATTGATGCTGTACGACGAGCGGCAGAGGATACGCTGCTTGACCAGACTTCCTGCGCGTGGATGAACAAACATATGAGCATTTTCTGAATGTTCTGGATACTCATCCCCAAAATGCAGGATTTGAACGCTTGATGAATGCTAAAAAGCCGTGGGTTCAATGACACTTCAAGCCCCTGTTCTTCTTTCTGATACTCACATACTTGATACCATCAAGAAAGTCCTACACTAGTATCACAAACGGTCTTTTTTGAGAATGTCTGCATGAGTGGCATTACCACAATTAAAGAGCTTCCTTTTTGTTGCCATGTATAGTATGATAATGATCATATTTTAGACATACTTTGTAGGTGAGCGGAAGGAGTAACTATAATGGCTATGATGCGTAAAACTATTACTATTCCTGATGCGATGGAGGAATGGGTTAAGGCTCAAATTGAAAGCGGACGCTATGGAAATGATAGTGAATATTTCCGTGATTTGATACGCCGTGACCAGGATAAGCGACAAGCAGAACATGATTTGCTTTCCCTTATTCAGGAAGGGCTAGATAGTGGGGTAAGCACATCCACTGTACACGATATTATGAAACGGGTAGAAGACAGAATGAGGAAGAATGGCAGCTTACCAACTCACGAATAAAGCTGAAAGTGAGATTGAGAGCATTTACGAATACTCTATTCTGAACTTTGGATTGCGGGTAGCACAGGATTATATTTCCGGGCTTCATCATTGTTTTGAATTGCTGGCAGAAAATCAGAGTTGGGGGACTGACTATGGTTTTATTAAATCAGGGCTGCGTCGTTATGAATATCGTTCCCATTCTGTTTATTATCAGCCAACTGGAGACGACATTTTGATTGTGCGTGTTCTTGGGGGTAAACAAAACCCTGCGCTGCATATATGACAGCGTAAGCCGTTGCATCAGAAAAGATAATGCATATTGCAATACAGTTCAGTTAAGCATTTCTTTCTTCTCTTCGCGTCCTTGGCGGCCTTGGCGGTACCCTGCGGGTACTCCGTTGGAGAACTCGAAGAGTAGCCGCTTTGCGTCTACGTTAAAAAAATTGACTTTGACTAAGAGTTTTAGCCTTACAGCGCTTCCCGCTATTATGCAATACAGTTTTTCTTCTTGCTCCTCTCCTAGCATAGCTTTCAGCTTTGAGGATGTACCTCATAGCTGCCGGAAGTGCTGTAACTGAACCGTATTGCTATATATTGATTCAATTCAACTGTTTTAACAACAACATTTGCTCTTTTTTTAATAGTTTTAATATGACTTGCCAAACTGTTAATAAATAAGATGCGTTTGCCCTAAACTGAATGGTTATGCTTATCAAACGTCGGCAATTTCTTACAACCTGTGGACTAGCTACCATAGCCACCCAGATACCAGTATTTACTGCTGAAGGTAAACTCGCAAACACTATTTGCAAGCCGCCTCGCTTGCAAGTAGGAGATACTGTAGGATTGATCTCCCCTGCGGGTATCGTTGACGCTAAAGATATCGAAGCAGCGCAGCAATCATTTTCACAATTAGGCTTAAAAGTCAAGCAGGGAAAACATATTTTAGATCGTTACGGCTATTTAGCGGGGAAAGATGCCGATCGCGCTGATGATCTAAACTTGATGTTTAGCGATCGCTCCATAAAAGCAATTATTCCTATGCGTGGTGGTTGGGGCTGTAATCGCATTTTACCCTTACTCAACTACTCGCTGATCCGCTCTCATCCGAAAATTATCATGGGTTACAGCGATATTACAACGCTGTTGTTGGCAATTAATGCCCGTAGTCAAATGATTACTTTTCATGGGCCAGTTGCTACGTCTACTTGGAATCAATTTACAGTGGATTACTTCAAGGGCATCTTATTTAATGGTGAAGCTATGACTATGCAAAATCTCAACCCTAGCGAAGTGCGGGTGGAGACAATAGCACCAGGAAAGGCGACGGGTAAACTTGTGGGTGGAAACTTATCAGTGCTATCAGCGATGGTAGGTTCACCTTACCTACCTTTTTGGAACAAAAGCATCCTATTTGTGGAAGAAGTTGGCGAGGATGTTTACCGTGTAGATAGGATGCTGACGCAGTTAAAAACTGCTGGTATACTCAACCAAATTACTGGCTTTATCTTTGGACAATGCACTAATTGTAAGCTTGGGGATGAACCATCGTTTACTTTAATACAAGTATTGCAAGACCACATACTTCCTTTAAATATTCCTGCTTGGTATGGTTCAATGATTGGTCATATTAAAGATAAATTTACCTTGCCAATTGGTGTAGAAGTGGAAATAAATGCTGAACTGGGGACAATACGAATGTTAGAGGCGGCTGTTAGTCTTGTTTAATATATCTTGCACCTGCCCCATATCTCGCCAGAGAATAAATTCTCAGGCTAATAGCGCAAGTCCACTCAAGTGGACTACAAACCAATAGGGTTCGGTTAAGATTATTTGATGAAAATAATAGATCCCAAAGACGCGATAAATCGCCGTCTCTACGAAGGACTGATTATTGTAAAGACAACGATTTATCGCGTCTCTTGCCTTAACCGAACGGTATTGGACTACAAACCTTACTCAGTTTTATGAGCGAAAACTTTAGCTATCAGCCTCAGAATGAATTTTGAGGCAATTGTCGGGACTGGTGCAAGTTCTGAATTAAGCCCAGCCAATCAGCCGCGCCACAGCGATTTTGATTAATATTTTGAAAGTTAGTATGCATTTCTCCTTGCTATGTTACGAATAACAGAAGTAAAGCTCCCGCTTGATCATCCTGAAGATGAGATCAAGACTGCCATCCTCAAAAAGCTGCAAATCGCGGCCGAAGAATTGATTAGCTATTCCATCTTCAAGCGTAGCTATGATGCCCGTAAGAAAGGAGAAATCACCTTTGTTTATATTCTGGATGTAGAAACGACTCAGGAAACTCATCTACTCAAGCGTCTGAAAAAAGATCCCCATCTGATGGCTACGCCAGACATGAGTTATCGCCCAGTAGCACAAGCACCTAGCATTTTGCCGATTCGCCCCATTGTGATTGGTACAGGGCCTTGTGGCTTATTTGCAGGCTTGATGCTCGCACAAATGGGCTTTTGTCCAATCATTTTAGAACGGGGGAAAAAAGTTCGCGATCGCACCGTTGACACCTTTGGTTTTTGGAAGAAAAAATCAGACTTCAACCCAGAATCTAATGCCCAGTTTGGCGAAGGTGGGGCGGGTACATTCTCCGATGGCAAACTCTACAGTCAAGTTAAAGATCCTCAGCATTATGGGCGCAAGGTGCTAACCGAACTTGTCAATGCAGGAGCCTCACCGGAAATTCTCTATATTAACAAACCACACATCGGCACCTTTAAACTGGTCGGAATCGTCCAAAGTATGCGTGCTAAAATCGAATCCCTGGGCGGGGAAATTCGCTTTCAAAGTAGGGTGGAAGATATCAACATCGCAAATGGACAGGTGCGGGGAGTCACCCTCGCCAGTGGGGAATATATCGCCAGCGATCATGTGGTTCTGGCGGTGGGACACAGTGCCCGCGATACCTTCCAAATGCTATACGATCGCGGGGTTTACATCGAGGCTAAACCATTTTCCATCGGCTTTCGCATCGAACATCCCCAGTCTCTCATCGACCAATGTCGTTTCGGCGCTCAGGCTGGTCATAAGCTTTTAGGTGCTGCCGATTATAAACTGGTTCACCACTGTCAAAATGGTCGTTCCGTCTATAGTTTCTGTATGTGTCCGGGGGGCTTGGTGGTTGCAGCCGCATCAGAACCAGGGCGACTTGTCACTAATGGGATGAGCCAATACTCTCGTAATGAACGCAATGCCAACAGTGCAATCGTTGTGGGCATTACCCCCGAAGATTATCCAGGAAATGCCTTAGCGGGAATTAACTTCCAACGGCGCTTGGAAGAACAAGCTTTTGAATTGGGCGGTGGAACTTATGAAGCTCCAGGGCAGTTGGTGGGAGATTTTCTCAACGATCGCCCTTCTACAGAATTGGGAACGGTTAAACCGTCTTATACACCTGGGGTACATTTGGGTGATTTGAGCCATAGTTTACCAGATTATGCGATCGCTGCCATCCGTGAAGCCCTTCCCGCTTTTGATAAACAAATTAAAGGATTTGCAATGGATGATGCCGTGTTAACTGGCGTGGAAACCCGCACGTCGTCACCGATTCGGATTAAGCGCAAAGAGGATTATCAGAGTTTGAATACAGTCGGTCTTTATCCGGCCGGTGAAGGCGCGGGATATGCAGGGGGAATCCTCTCGGCTGGTATCGATGGTATCAAAGTAGCAGAGGCGGTGGCTTTAAGTATTTTGAGGAATTGCGATCGCTCATCTGGAAAACCTCTCTCTAAATCTCTCTCCTGTGAGGAGAGAGACTTTGAATTTTCCCCCTTAGAGGATGTTTGAAAAGTTTTGGCGAATATAAATTTAGACTTTTCAAACAACCTCCTAGAGCATCGGGAAGGGGGTTAGGTTAATCGTTAGCTTTTCCATAAAATCTGAATTGTAAGGATATTATATCCGCTTAAATACTTATCATTTTAATCTTTTGTCACTATTTTCATAATCTTTTCTTAATCTTGGATTCGTATTTTGAAATTGAAGATACCAGGGAACAAGAAATTGCTACAGCGTTTTTTTAAAGCCCAACACTCAAGGGGTTTTGTGTCGGTCTACACCTTGAGCTTACAACTGGGTATAGTGGTGACAGCAGCGATCGCCACTGGGTTTGCTGCTCCTGTTTATGCAGATTCCGATCAAGTAGATGAACTGATTATTTCTGGCAGTACTTATTCGGGCAAAGCAAGTACCGTGACTGTTGGTCAGACACTTCCAGGCGGCGGTACAGCGGTTGCAAACGGGACTTATCCAGGTGTTTTCAACAATACTACACCCGATGGTAGCTTTGGTATCACTTCGCCAATTTTCCTCCAAAAGATTAGTACAGATGGGGAGGATCGTGGTGAGGCGGATGTTGATCCTAGTCTGATTGTCACCAGCTTTTCGTCCAAATCGGAATTGGCGTTAAATCTCACACCCGACGGCACAGGTCTGACTTTCATGGGTTACGCTAGCGGGACCAACCAGCTTGACGTGTCAAACTCTAACACGCCGGGAATTATCGAACCGGGCAACCCTGTGACAACGACTCCCACCTACAGGGAAGTAGCGCAAATCAACTATGATGCACTCAACTTTGAGGGTTATCTCATCCCCAAGGTAACTAAAACCAACGCATACCCCGGTAACAATGGTCGTGCAGCGATACTAGGTTCAAACCGTTTGTACTTCACCGTGGGTAATGCTGGCAATGGAAACGGATCAGCAGCCGTCACAGCTGCGGCGGGCGTACAGATTGTCATTCCGGGAGAGGATGCGACTCCGGCAACTCCTGGCACGAATCAGGTAGGATCGTATAGTATCACTCAGAATGGCTACCCGGCGGATAAGACTGCTAAGGACAACAATTTCCGAGGCGAGACTATTTTCAATAACACCTTATATGTAACGAAAGGTAGTGGTAGCAACGGAATTAATACTGTATACCAGGTGGGTAACGCAGGTAGCTTACCAACCCTCGCCAATGCTGCTACTGCACCAATCAGCATCCTACCTGGCTTCCCCACGAACCTGGCTAAGACCGGCAAGAATGTGAATGGAATTGTCCAACCCATCTACTATCCCTTTGGTATTTGGTTTGCCAACGCGACTACGCTGTATGTTGCCGATGAGGGCGACGGTGTTATTGCTGATGCAGCAACTAGCACTACCGCAGGTCTTCAGAAGTGGAGCTTGGTAAACGGTACCTGGCAATTGGACTACGTTCTGCAAAAGGGCTTAAATCTTGGTCAGACATACACCGTACCCAGGTTGCCTACTAGCCCTACTAACTACAATCCAGCAACAGATGGTCTTCGCAATCTTACGGGAAAAGTCAATCGTGACGGCACCGTCTCATTGTATGCAGTAACTTCGACAGTCAGCGGCAGCGGTGATCAAGGAGCAGATCCAAACGAAGTGGTTGCCATCACCGACAGACTTTCTAACACAACAGCTACGCAGGCAGCCTCTGAGAAGTTCCGCGTCATCCGTGCCCCCAAGTACCGTCAAGTGCTACGCGGCATATCTTTTGCCCCTAAGCCCCCCTTAGAAAGGAAGGGTTGGGAACACGAAGGGGACAAGGGTAGGAATTAGATAAAAATAAGATACCCGACTTTGCTAAGAATCGGGTATCTACTAGGATTGCTATATATAATCTAATACGCTTGGGTTAAGCGTTTTTTTCTTCTCTCTGTGTACTCTGCGTCTGGAGT
>CAZZZY010000184.1:0-9561 GCA_964658545.1 uncultured Acetobacteraceae bacterium
CTTGCCCATAAATGACCCTTCTTGGGGATGTTTTCATTTGAATAATCAAGTTCAGATGGAAGCTGAAACAACGGTAAATCAAGAGTTTTGAAAATAAAGTTTACAAATCTTTACATCATGTCCCAAAATGCTGGTATCCCGGCTGTACCCCCAGTAGGTTTTTAGCTGTATCGGTACAACGAGAAAGTGTTATTTGGAAAAATGTGACCAACGGAGTTACTGCTAGCCAAAGCCAAGCTTTTCTGTTTTTCTGATTCAATCCATCAACATTCCCTTGGCTAAAGCTGCTTTCATCCGCTCCGACGACAGGAGAGTTTTGCACGTATGTTTTTGCTTCCCATACTGCTGATTCGATTGCGTCGCTTGCTTCGAGTCTGAGCTTATTGACTGTACCCAAGCACATCGTAATTCCAAAAATATCGTGCATTGCACTTTGTACCATTCGGGTGCTGTGACGGTATAACCCGCTTAATATCGCCACAAGTGCTACTACCCTTACACCGTAACCACGAGTTGGCACATCTGCTGGTAAGGTTGCACGAGTCAAGGTTCCACAATGCTGACATTCAAGTTGATGTAGACGATGTTCTACGATGATTGGATTTATCGGTGGAATTTCAACTACTTGATGCCTTCTGGGATTGCTATCAACTCCAACTAACTTTTCTCCACAACACTTACAAGTTTCCGGCTGATGCTCTAAAACGCTCTTGCATTCGGATGTATCGTACAAAAACCGACTATGACCTTTATGTCCTGGCTGTCCCCCTCGCTTTTTATCACTCTTCTTTTTTTGCTTCTGTCTTTCGCTATTGAGTGGGTCGCTTGACGGTGGAGATGATGAAGCTAAACTGTACCCGTTGTCAAAATTTGAATTTGGAATTGCTGCGGATTATAACTTAGAATTTACATTCTCTCAGGTTTGTTTTTGAAAAAAAAATAATGATCAACATTGACTAATTCAATGGTAAATCAATCAAAATAAAGAATAAATCTTTCTGATGATTAGCTTTAGAAATTGGCATTTTACTAATTGAGTATTTCAGGTAAACATAAGAAACATAACACTCACTCCAGACAATATTTTTTGGGAAAAAATAAATGGTCGCACTCACACAGCTTACTCAAGTTATTCCCAATCCAGGACGCTTGACGGTTCAAACTGTTGAAATTGCTCCTCAAACGACAGCTATCCGTTGTCTAGACTGGGATAGAGAACGTTTTGATATCGAATTTGGTTTACGAAATGGCACAACCTATAATTCTTTCTTAATTCAGGGAGAAAAAGTTGCCTTGGTTGACACATCTCACCGCAAGTTTGAGCAGCTATATCTAGAGATACTGGTGGGATTAATTGATCCGACTAAAATAGATTACTTGATTATTAGCCATACAGAACCAGACCACAGTGGCTTAGTGAAAAATATTTTAGAATTAGCTCCCTCGATTACTATTGTCGCTGCTAAGGTAGCTATTCAATTTCTGGAAAATATGGTTCACCAGCCTTTTAAATCAATACAGGTGAAAAGTGGAGAGCTATTAGATTTAGGTGACGGACACAAATTAGAATTTATCTCTGCACCTAACTTACACTGGCCTGACACAATTTTGACTTATGACTACAAAACTTCGACTCTCTACACCTGTGATGTGTTTGGGATGCATTACTGCGATGACCACACCTATGATGAAAATATTAGCTTAATAGAGGAGGATTTTAAATATTACTATGATTGTCTCATGGGGCCTAATGCTCGCTCTGTATTAGCAGCTTTAAAGCGGATTGACAAGTTAGAAATAGTCACAGTTGCTACAGGACATGGCCCATTATTACAAAACTATATCTCACAATGGCTCGGATGGTATGAAAACTGGAGTTTAGAACAAGCAAAAACAGAGACATTAGTGGCGCTATTTTATGTTGAAGATTATGGATATAGTGAGCATTTAGTCCGTACCATAGCTCATGGATGCGCGAAAACAGGCGCGTCAGTAGAATTAGTAGCTCTCAATAATGCTGAACCTCAAGAAGTTCGAGAATTAGTTGCACAAGCTTCTGGTTTAGTAATTGGAATGCCAAATCAATCTTCGGCGATCGCTCAAGCTGCTTTAAGTACAATTTTAGCTGCTGTTCATAAGAAACAGGCAATTGGTTTATTAGAGTCAGGAGGAGGAGAAGATGAGCCAGTTTATCCCTTACGCAATAAGTTTCAAGAACTAGGATTAATTGAAGCCTTTCCACCGATCTTAGTTAAGGAAATTCCTACCCAAGCAACGGAACAACTTTGTGATGAAGCGGGGACAGACATGGGTCAATGGTTGAACCGCGATCGCACTATTAAACAAATCAAATCCATCGATAGCGAGCTAGAAAAAGCTTTAGGTCGCATTAGCACAGGATTATACATTATCACCGCCAAAAAAGGAGAAATTCAGAGTGCGATGTTGGCTTCGTGGGTGACACAAGCGAGTCTTGAGCCTTTAGGAGTAGCGATCGCAGTATCCAAAGAACGGGCAATTGAATCCTTGATGCACGTTGGCGATCGCTTCGTTTTAAATGTTTTAGAAGAAGGTAAATATCAAGGATTGATGAAACATTTTCTCAAGCGTTTTGCTCCTGGTGCAGACCGCTTTGCTGGAGTGAAAACATCTCCCGCTAACAATGAATCGCCCGTTTTAGCTGAAGCTTTAGCCTATATGGAATGTGAAATTACTAGCCGTATGGACTGCGGAGATCATTGGGTAATTTATAGCACAGTCCAAACGGGAAGAGTTGCCAAGCTAAATGCACTTACCGCCGCCCATCACCGCAAAATTGGCAATCATTACTAAATAGTCATTAGACATCTCCTTGTCTTCCTTATTTCCCCTGCCCCCACTCCCAAGAACTATGCATAAATCTGCTGAAAATACTCCAATTACCATGTACGAAATAAATCGGGGGCGCGTCGTGCGAACCTTGGAATTTATTCAAGATGTGATTGTGATTTGTTTGTGTATCGGTTTATTTAGCTTCATGGTGCTTCAGGTGAAAGACATGTTTCTCTCCTTGCTTCCGCCTCTAGATTTTCATGCTGTTACTGCCGATATTCTCTTTTTACTCATTTTAGTTGAGTTATTCCGACTGCTGATTATTTACCTACAGGAACATCGAGTATCTATTGGCGTAGCTGTGGAAGTTTCTATCGTTTCCGCCTTGCGAGAAGTGATTGTTAAAGGTGTTCTAGAAACAAGTTGGAGTCAAGTTTTAGCAACTTGCGCCTTTTTATTAGTGCTGGGAATACTATTGTTTCTCCGAGTTTGGCTACCCCCGACTTTTGAAGGTATCGATCCAGAACAAGAAGTATCTAAACGTTATAGAAGCCGAGCCAAGTCAGAATTAATCCAAACCAATGGTCATTAAGAATAGGGATGCTATGCCCAATGCCCCATACCCAACTTAGAGAGCTTATTATGTCTGCAAATACTTTAACTACCAGCCATCCTAGAGATGTACAAGTTGCTGAAATTGGTAAAAATACTCTGATTCTGCGATCGCGGACTTGGGACAGACTAAAATTTGAGGTGGAGTATTCCCGCCAAAAAGGAACTACAGCGAATTCTTATCTGATTCAAGCGGATAAAAAAGCTTTAATTGACCCTCCCGGCGAATCTTTTACCGAAATTTACCTTCAGCAACTAGCAGAACATTTAGACCTTACCACCCTAGATTACATTGTTCTCGGTCATGTCAACCCCAACCGCAGCGCAACTTTGCAAGTATTGCTCTCTCAAGTTCCTCAAGTCACTCTAATTTGTTCTCGCCCCGCTGCCAATGCTCTAAAAATCGCCTTTCCCAAATGGGAATCACGTATTCAAGCGGTGCGATCGCAGGATACTCTAGATTTAGGACAAGGACATCTTCTATCATTTACCACCGTACCAACTCCCCGGTGGGCGGATGGACTTTGTACCTACGATCCCGCTACAAAAATTCTCTACACAGACAAACTTTTTGGCGCTCATATTTGCGAAGATACCTTGTTTGATGAAGATTGGAAGGGATTAGATGCGGAACGTCGTTACTATTTTGAATGTCTCCATGCGCCCCAAGCCAAACAAGTTGAAGTAGCCTTAGATAAAATATCGGTTTTGGGAGCCAGATGTTATGCCCCTGCACACGGACCGGTTGTTCGTTACAGCCTGAGTCGTTTTACTTATGATTACCGTCAATGGTGTCAAGGGCAAAAATCTCAGGAGTTGAGTGTCGCTTTGCTTTATGCTTCTGCCTATGGAAATACAGCAACTCTGGCAAATGCGATCGCTCAAGGATTGATTCAAAATGGTATCAACGTAGAATCAATTAACTGTGAACTAACAAATTCAGCAGAAATTACCCACATTGTTGAAACCTGCGATGGCTTGATTATCGGCTCACCAACTTTAGGCGGACATGCACCGACTCAGATTCAAACAGCTTTAGGAATAGTCCTATCGGTGACGGCTAAAACTAAATTAGCAGGTGTGTTTGGTTCCTATGGTTGGAGTGGAGAAGCAATTGATTTAATCGAAAGTAAGCTCAAAGATGCTAATTATCAACTAGGATTTGAAACAATTCGGGTACGTTTTAGCCCTACTCCTGAGATTCTTCAGCACTGTCAAGAAGCAGGTGCTTCCTTTGCCCAAAACTTGAAGAAAACCAAAAAACTGCGTACTTCCCGCCAGGTTGTAACCGAAACCCATGTAGCTCGTACTGAGCAAGCGGTGGGGCGGATTATTGGTTCTCTCTGTGTTGTGACGACTCGTGATGAAGAAACCCACAAAGGTGTTTTAACTTCTTGGGTATCTCAGGCAACTTTTAACCCACCAGGAATTATGATTGCGATCGCTAATGAGCAAAATGCAGATTTAATGCATCATCCTGGTGATCAATTTGTGCTGAATATCCTCAAAGAAGGAAGGAATGTGCGACGCTATTTTTCTCGTCATAGCAGTTTAGGAGATAACCCTTTTGCAAATCTTGCCACAAAAACTGCTCTTAATGGTTGTTTGATTCTGAATGAGGCATTAGCCTATTTAGAATGTACGGTGCAAAATCAGCTTGAATGTGGCGATAGATGGTTAATCTATGCCGTCATCAATCACGGTGAAGTGTTGGAAAATGATGGTGTTACTGCTTTGGAACATCGGAAATCTGGCAGCTATTATTAAATTTTCAGCCTCAATTCGCCACGATTTTACGCAAAGCTGTACTTAGAGCTTAACCGAACTGTATTGGGTGTTGGGGGATTGTCAGCGTAGTGAATGACTTTAGTTGCACCGTGAGGATGTGGGATGGCGAGTACGCCGTTGGGTTGCAGCACCTGAAGTCTTTCAACTACTTGCCGCAAGAGTGTCAACAAATCCAATCCTTGAGCGAATATATTCAGATTCGCTGGAGGAGACAGTTAAAAGTCTGTTGCAGTCGTTGGGGAAACTGAATCGACCTTGGTTAACTGCTGTGGAAGATAAATTGTTGAGTTTGATTGAGCGGGAATATGGAATTGATGATAGATTTGGCTTTGAGGCAAGTGGTTTACGCTAAATCTAATTTTTCTCGAACTACTCCCTCATCCCTAATTGGTAGAAAAAAAGCTAAATAATGGTTATGACTGTAACTACCTATAAATGGACAATTAAACGTTATCACCAAGCAATAGAGGCAGGTATCTTTGACGACTGGTCCATTGAACTATTGCGCGGCGACCTGATTGTTATGCCCCCAGAACGAGAACCTCATGCCTACTACAACACAGAAGCAGCTGATTATCTTCGCACACTGCTTGGTGAACGGGTAAAAATCCGTGATGCCAAACCCATTACCTTACCCAACGATTCCGAACCTGCTCCCGATGTTGCGATTGTCAAACCTTTAGGTGAGGTCTACTTAGAACACCATCCTTACCCAGAAGATATCTTCTGGGTTATTGAATTTTCCAAAGCCACCCTGAGCAAAGATTTAGGTGACAAAAAAGACATTTATGCTGAGGCTGGTATTGTTGAATACTGGGTTGTCAACCTGAAGACTCCGCAGTTAAAAGTATTTCGTGACCTAAAAAATGGGGAATACAAAACCGAGCTGACACTAACCACAGGTACTATTTCACCCCTAGCTTTTCCTGATGTATTTGTCCAAGTTGAGCGCCTTATAAGTAAGATGTAGTGCAGCGCATAATTGAATTCAAATATGTTGAGTTTTGATATTAAAGCTTATGAGTATTTTTATTTACTCGTATCAGAAAGAAATTGCGTAATACTTCATATTACATTTTGAAGTGCGTAATGTAGGTTTTTACGTAACTTTTTTTAAAGTACACAAGTGTCAATTACAAATCCCAATCTAGTTTGAAAGTTTCGCCGCTATCTTCTGGCTGATGTTGGGGGTCATCTGGGGCATGAGTAGACTCAGCTATAGGAGGCTGATTTGCAGAGATGGGCGATAGGCTGCTAGCCATCAAGTACCTTTTCCAGAGAGTTGTCCGCGACTAGACTATCTGACTGTAAAGAAGTATCTTCTTTCTTCTCTTCTTCTAAAAGTGCTTCGATTTGCTCAAAAAGCTTATTAATTTCTTTAAGCTTTTTATCATCATTCCAGATTTTACTTTTTCTAAGTGCTTTGTATATTTTGTCGGCTTTTTCTTTTTGTTCTTGATTATGAGATGGTGGCTTACTTTTTGACTGCTGTTGAAGAATATTTGCCACTAAAACCCTAATTTCAGATAGCGATAAACTTTCTGCGATCGCCTTACTTAAAACTTTCTGCCTTTCATCATCATTTTTTATCCGGTTGACTTCCTTAGCTTTTGTGTATTCAATATTGCCTTTTTGCAATGCGGTTTGGATATCTAAATGGAGTTTGAGCAAAGGAAGGCGATTGGCTACAAACGACTGCCAAGTAATTTTTCCTAACTTCGAGAATACATCTTGTATGATTTGTCCTTCCTCACTAACCATAACGTTATGGTTAGAATTACCTTTGGTTTCATTATTCATGTCATAGAGCAGTTTAACCACTGTCTCTTGGGCAATATCGAGTTCTTCGGTAAGTAGTTCGAGAATCCCGAGAGTTTCTTCATAGGCATTGAGGTCTTCCCTCTGGAGGTTTTCAACTAAGCGGAGTTTACGAGCTTTTTTCTCGTCGCACTCAATAATGACTACAGAAATTTTCTCAATTTTTGCAATTTCACAAGCTTTGAGACGGCGTTCACCAGCGATAAGTTCATACTTGTCTTCCTCAATCTTTCTGACGACTATGGGTTCTAGTAACCCCACTTCCTTAATGCTATCGGCGAGCGATTTGAGTTTTACAGGGTCAAAATAGCGCCGCGGCTGACTTG
Source organism: uncultured Acetobacteraceae bacterium (assembly GCA_964658545.1). Taxonomy (GTDB): domain Bacteria; phylum Cyanobacteriota; class Cyanobacteriia; order Cyanobacteriales; family Nostocaceae; genus Nostoc. The sequence continues at coordinate 7,356 of CAZZZY010000184.1, forward strand.
GCGGAAGGATAATTTGGAATAAAGGTAAAGTGGAATCGGATAAAGTTTGTTCAACTTCCTCTCCAAATAAATTATCGAGTCCGGTTAGTTTTTTTAGTTCACGTTTTTGGCTCATAGTTGAGTGATGTATTTTGTAATTTCTTCGAGTATGCTAACTGCGGGATGGTTTTTCTTGTGGAGTGCAAGGGGTAGATGTGCCTGGGTAGCATCAGGAAAAGCTGTTGATTTAGGAATAGGGGCAGTAACATGTATGCGCCCTTGTACCTGTTGTTTAATCTCTTCCAGTATTCCTGTGTCTTGGAGGTTGCGATTATCGTACTTAGTTGGAATTAAACAGGCAATTTGTAGTTTATGATGTCCTCCTTTTTTGAGCCGGGCGATTGTTTCTAGTAGTTGATTAGTGCCAAGATAGCACTTGTATTGTGTTTCAACTGGAATGATAACGTGTGAAGCAGCTACTAAGCTCATAATGCTTAGTATTCCTAGAGAAGGCGGACAATCAATCAAAATATAATCATACTGCCCAAGTACATTTGAGAGCGCAAACTTGAGCCGTTGGCGGTTGTCGATGGTCAGGTCATGGAAAATTTTTTGCTCCGTACCTGCTAGTTGGATATTCGTTGGCACAAGGTGTATCCCGTAAATGGGTTTTTCCCATACATACAGAGGAGTTTCTTCAGCGATCGCACTATAGATAGTTTGCTCAGTTTTTAGCTTAATTTCCCCTAATCCCATAAAAGCTGTTAGCGATGCCTGTGGGTCCATATCTACAAGAAGTACACGGTGTTTTTTGGCGAGGTGATATCCAAGATTGTGTGTAATAGTTGTTTTGGCAGCACCACCTGACTGATTGAAAGTAGCGATTATTTTGGTTGATGACATATATTAATGAAGTGATTTTTTAATCCATGTCAGCGATTCTACCAAACAGTGGATTTTTATTCCGGATTTATGTAAAAAAATTTATAGTGCATCGGTGATAAATGTCCTCACGCCAGAGATTAGATATACCAAGACAGCATCGGCAATGTGCTAGAAAAATTTGGAGATAGCGTACAACATCGGGAACGTTATAAACAGTTAGCTGCGGCGTTTTGAAGTGGTTTGGCTTTTTAATCATCATCAAAGGTCAAAGTAACAACATAAGTATTTTTGATCCGAATCTGAACGAGCGTCATTACGAATTGGTTTAACGTTTTTGGATCAGGGGAATGGTAACTAGAAACTCAGTGCCTTGTCCTGGTTGCGAAATAAATTTTAAAGAACCGCCGTGTCTTTCAGTAACAATTTGGTAGCTGATAGAAAGTCCCATTCCTGTACCTTTGCCAACAGGCTTAGTGGTAAAAAAGGGGTCAAATATACGTTTTTGAACTGACTCAGGGATTCCTGGTCCGTTGTCGGCAATGTGAATTGTAACTTGATTGTCGGAGATGATTTTTGTGTGAATACGAATCTCTAAAGAAGCCAATTGTCTTTCTTCATCTGTCATTGATTGAAAGTTGTTTGCGAATGACTCTTCTAAAGCATCGATTGCATTTGTCAAAATATTCATAAATACTTGGTTAAGTTGTCCAGGGTAACATTCCACCAAGGGTAAATTGCTATATTGTTTAATCACCTGGATATCTTTTCGCTGACCATTAGCCTTGAGCCGATTTTGCAAAATCATCAGGGTGGTATCGAGCCCCTCATGAATATCAACCGCTTTCATCCCATCTTCATCTAAGCGTGAGAAGGTTCGTAGAGAAAGCACAATCTCACAAATGCGGTTTGTCCCGACTTTCATCGAGTTCAGAAGTAGGAGCAAATCTGTCGTTAGAAAGTCTATTTCGATGAGTTGTGTAAAATTTTGAATTTCCTCTTTTGGTTGGGGATAATTTTCTTGGTAAAGTCGCAAGAGTTTTAGTAGGTCTTTGATATATTCTTCGGCGTAAGTAAGGTTGCCAAAAATAAAGCTAAGTGGGTTATTAATTTCATGGGCGACACCAGCGACAAGTAGTCCTAAGCTGGACATCTTTTCGCTTTGAATTAACTGTGTTTGAGCGCTTTGCAGTTCGCACAGTGTTTTTTCTAGTTCTTGAGCTTGCTGTCGAAGTTGTGCTGTTGATTGTTCTAAGGCAGCTGAAGCTTGTTTCCGTTCTGTGATGTCTTGGAAATACCAAACCCTACCGTAATTATCTCCTTGGGGACTACGCACAGGTGCAGT
>CAZZZY010000185.1:0-9559 GCA_964658545.1 uncultured Acetobacteraceae bacterium
TACTGCCCTAACTCAGATGTACCAAATTGATTAGGAGAGAAGCTTTTCTGTGCTTTGTGGCGATCATGGGATAGCGATCGCTGTTGTCGTCTCTGGCGATTTAGGAGTTCGTAATTTTCACCTAGTAATTGCCTGATGCTGCGGTAAGCCAAGACTTTGTTAGCGATCGCATCTACTACGGCGATCGTTGCAGGTTTTTCTAACCCCAAGCTTACTCCAACTAAAATATGTGATTGACCTTGGTAAAGGGGTTGACTAGGGCGCTCAAAGGAATTGTTAATTCGAGTTAGTGTTGATTCTTTACGTTTAATAAAAGCAAGCTGTGTTTCGCTGAGGTCATTTTTCTTCTTCATCTTCGTGATGAATTTGGTAATCTCATCAGCTTTTTCCTGGCGAAAGAGTTCTGTTCCTTCAGCAGTCCAGAGGCGATTGTCAACACAGCAATAGAGAGTCAAGTGGTTAAGATTCCAAGGTTCACCTTTACCTTCACCTTCTTGCCAAGCTACACGACCATTTCTGAGGGTGAACAAACCACTTGAATGCTGATTTTTGCTTTGGCGTTTAGTTTGTTGATCTTCTAAGAAGCGTTTAAACCAATGCAGTTGACGGTTATCGCAGTACACCTCAAACGTTAAACCGGTTAAGCCATTGAAGTGAACACACAGCCTACCTTTCTGATTTTTTGACCACATTAGGTCTTCGTTCGTTTCATAAACCAGGGGAAAGGGGAGAGAACTTGGTCGGGTTAAGAGAATATCCTGCCAGCGTTTGGCTTCCATATTGTCTTTAGGAACAGTGGTTGTAGCAGTGAGCAGTGTCTCCAACCATCTACCATTATTTAAATCTCGACCTTTGGGAATTCGACTTGTTAGCTTTTCGGTTAGCCTTTGAATTTGGATTTCTAGCTTACGACGGCGTTTAGCAAATTTTTCTGGATCTTCTTCTTTTTCATTGAGTTTGCAGCCATTTTTTAGCAAATAGCTGATGGCGCTACGGCTGAGTATATCGTCAGTCTCTTGGTAAGTGCCAAATAATTTATGAGACAAGCTTTGATCGGGATTGGAAGCCGATGATTTTTTGGATTTTTTAGTCTTTCTTCTTTTAGCTAAAGGAGCATTAGATTCAGATTCTGGCGTAGCCATTGCCAAAATTTCAGCAGCTTTGGTACGAATTACTTCTAAGCTACAATCGCTCATTTCTACTAATTCAGTATCGCTGTTGAGCATTTCTAGCCAGCGTATCTTGCCATCTAGCTGTTGCTGTAGACGTTTCTGAATCGCTAACCAAGACTAGTAGATGTAATCTACAACATGAATTGCTGATAGATAGAAGCGGCTGGGCTGACCTGTAAAGCTAGGGTCAGTTTTCAGGGGTTGGCAAAGTTGACTAACAACAGTTGACGGCAGTTTGCCATTTTTTCGCCATTTCTCAAAATCTTGGTGTTTACTAAGCTGTTGAAGTAGTTCGTTAATCAGGGGTGTGTTTAATTCTGCCATTAACTTCCAGAGTTTTTGGCGGGTAGATTCACTGGCAATTAAGCGACATTGAATAGTAACTTGGCTCATAAAAATAAAATATCACAAAAACACATTATGTTGTACAAAAATATGATGTGTTTTAAGAAATGCTTCTATAGGATGATTCTTATGGAAGGAAAGTTCTACACAAGCACAGAAGCAGCAGAAATTACTCATTGCTCTCGCCGCCAGTTGCAGTATTGGCGGGAGAAGGGAGTTATAGTACCTACGGTTAACAGTACTGGCAAAGGTCGTAATGTTTACTACTCCAAAGTTGACCTGTTGGTGTTAACAGTAATGGAGCAGTTGCTGTCAATTGGGTTAAATTTTGAGGTTTGCCATGCAGCATTGAAAACACTGCGCGAACAGGAACCTTGGTTATTTAATGAGTCTGTCCCCGAAGAAAAGATGAAGCGACTAATGTTATTAACCACGCGATCGCCTGAAAAACCTTTGCAATTGGCAGAGTTTGACAAGCAAGTAGCGCTAGAAGCTCTTTGTCAAGGGCAAACTGTGATTCCCTTTTGGTGCGATCGCATTCACGAACTCTTACACCAAAACCTCAAACGGTTTAGCGAGTAATATCAAGTATTATTACGCTGTTTGATTTAAAATAAATAATTCACTTAAACTGCCTGTCTTAATACCCTATAACTTAAATCATTTGCTGAATTAAAAAATCCTGGGTGGGTTATTGAGTGAGAAATATTGCAGGAGTATGCTAGCTAAACTGTTAGCCAGTACTTTCAGTTGGAACGAAACTCAGGGTTTGCTCAATTGATTTCAGTGCTGATTGAATATCTGTACTCAGTGCATCTGCCTCAGCTTTAATCACAGCGACACCCTTACCAACTTCCGTCAGGGATTTTTTTATAGTTCTGATTCGTCCCAAAGCTGTACGGATTTGCTGAATCTGTTCTTCAACAGCAGTAACATCAAGTTCTGATTCAAAGGTACGCAATTTATTTAACCTTTGCTGGATCACCAAAAAGCGGATAGCAATGATTAAAAATGGATGGGTTGTGGCGATCCAATAACCTGACTCAGAAACTCCCTCTGCCCAATCACCAATTTCTTGAGCTAATCCCTCACGCGAATAACTATGAATATATTTTACTGCCTCTCCCAGACACTAGCGGTGAAAAACCTGTGAGGTTGGAAAGTGTCGATTTACAATCTCAACTCAATACCAGTCAGAATTTGCAAGAACGGGTATAACTGCTTGGCGATCGCTTGAGCTTCTGTCATTGTTTAAAACCCATATTCTTCACGAAGTTGTTCATAGTCCCACACCTCAATGTCTTCGTATTGAGAGTGAACCGTTTCTGTAGATTCCACTTGATCTGGTTCAATTATTTCGGAAGGCAAGGATTCTGTTTTACTTTCATCAACCCCAGCAGATCGCAAAACCGCCTGTTCCAATTTTTGACGCTCTTTACGACTTTTCTTGGTAGCTACAAGAGCATCGCGGTCAACGACTTCTTGCAATAATGATTGGTTACTGATAGTTTTGCCTGCGGTACGGAGTCTGCGACTTGCTGCCTCAGCCTCATCTAATGCCAGTTGCTCTGTCTCCAAACCTTGAGCGTGAGCGCGAGTCAGAAATACTTCCTGATTCTTTTCTTGGCGATAAACCAAAATTGTTGTAATGTCTCTGGGATCAAACCTTAAGTTGACAGTTTCCCCTGCATAACCTGCCAGATATTCTCCTCGATACATCAAATTCTGGAACTGCAAGCAACCACCTCTTTGCACAGTGCGCCGTGACTGCTTCATTAAACAGATATCCAAATCTCTTTCTGGTATTGGTACTGGTACTGTAGGCAATCCTGCTTCCCAACGCTCAAAGCGACTTTGGTCGCCCATCCGCGCATCAATACTTTGGTTGTAACGATCTACGATGTAACGCACAAGTAACTGTTCTAGTTCTCGCAAAGTTAAGTCTTGCGTCTTTCTCTGCATCTTCTGGGCGTTCCTGCACATTAGATCCGGTGTACCCAGGAAGCGTGGAAAATAGTTGGTCATTTAATGTTTTGAAGGGACGTTCCACTACTCCACCTTCAGAAGGGCGATCGCGTAAATGACAGACAAACCCTAATTGCGCCCCAATCTGACTCAAGTGGTTAGAGCGAAAGTCTTTACCGCCATCAGTATAAAAGTGTTCTGGTTTTCCATAGGTTCCCCACTCACAATGCAGTTTGTACTCGAAACCGTACTGTTTGGGTAGAATAGCATGGCGTAATGCTAATGCTACTACCCCAGAACTGGGTGCATCAAAGCCCAAATTGATACCCATAATGCAACGAGAGTAAGTATCAATTACTGTTGTTAGCCAGGGACGACTGAGCAATTCACCATGTTGATCCACCAGTAACACATCCACGCGGGTATGGTCACATTGCCAAACATGGTTACTGTAATCAACGGATAAATCTTTTCCTTCACGAGTTTTAACTGAAAGCGTTGTCCCTCTCCATCCAGGGCTACGAATACTCTTAGTTTTTTCTTGTTTTTCCAAGATGGGCGCTAATACCCGTAACACGGTTTTGTAATTGGGCGGCTTAGAGTCCTTTAATTCACGGGCTTTAGCCTCGACTCTGAGAGCAACTTGTTTAGGGGTCATACGTTTACTACCCTTGTTACCCTCGTTGTAGGTTTTGGTAATGAATTTTTCCCAAAACTCACCAATACGATGTTTTCCTTTATCAGCCCTACCTGTTTGAGTGAGTCCAACTAAACCATCTTGTTCCCAGTTTTTTACCAACCTTTGTACCGTTCGCAACGATACATTTAGTTTCTCTGCTGCTTCCCGCAACTTTTGTCCATAAGTTGTGCGATCGCAGGGTTCCAGTAAACTTTGGATTACCTCTAGCTTGAGTTGGGCTTCCTCTGAAAGTTGTGTCACAATTACATTCTTCTCAAGAGTTGTAGCACTTTCTCCTAGTAAGCCTTCCATAGGAATTGCCGAGGGATGAACAGCTAAATCAGGATTTTGCTGACTGTTCATAATGCAAAGCTTTTTTATAAAAACATATTGTTATTCTAATTTAACAGAAAGCGACAGTCAATTTGTCATTATGAAAATACACAAAAGCTTTTTTCTCTCTGATGAAGCGACAGCTAATTTGTCACTATTACAGGAAATGACAGCTAATCTGTCACTGCCAAGATGTTATCTTAATACTGTTAAACTGCTATAAGCTATACTGAGCAAGAATTTCATGGATGACATTAATTTGTCACAACGACAAATAATTAGTCACTGTACAGCTTTGTCGTAAGCTAGTCGTCATTCATTTTTCCAGAATGATTCGCTTGTAATAAGGGCTTCAGCCCTACTGTTATGCAACTTAAATGCCGATTAGCTTACTACTACGGAGAAGCAAGCTAGCAAGAGCGTCTCGGAGAGAAGTGCGGGCTGCGCCTACGCGCATATGTTCAAAAAAGCTGATAAAGTAAGTCGGCGTTAAAAAATCAAGCTATGTGACGAAATATAAAATCAGCGAATAGCTTATAAATTGGTCATTCCATAATTTTTACACAACTAAATATACATCGATTAGCGTCAAAAACCAGCGTAGGTTGGGTTTCACTTCGTTCAACCCAACCTACGATTTTCCTTAACTGAACTGTATTGCTACTTACTGGGCGCTCATGTTGCCCACCCCACAAGAGTTATGTTTAATTCGATTATGCAAATTAGATGTTTTTTAGCTTAGAACAAGAAGCAACTCTTCGGCTTTTGCAGCAATTAATCGTTTTCGCTCATCTAACCTACACCCATAAAACTTCATTTCAGCCTGTTTAAGAGACTTTTTCTTACGTCGAACTCAGGTTTATTAAGCCAAGCTTTTTAAAGCCGTACATATAGGTTTTATATGTATAATTAATACAGGTGATATGCGTATTATCCCTGCTAGGAACTGGCGTTATTCATGAAAAATTTATATTTTTCTTTTATCAGAAAATTTACACTACCTTCAAACAATTCCAGTTTTTCTACTGTTATCATTACTGGATAAAGCAAGCAAGTAAGTATAAATTGTCAGACCTCAATTCTGATAATTACTTGTGTTCGCTATTCTGAATTTAATTTGCATTAGCTAAGTATACAAGATGTCTATTTCACAAGCATCTTGGCAAATTTTATTGTGCAAAATTCAGATATTTTTCCATCCAAAAACTTAACCGGATCAAATAAATCCAAGATTTTTATGAAGCAACTCTTAGAATTTACTAAGCGCTGTTTACTTGTTGCTGCGCCATTGCTAACCAGTTATATAGTTGCATCTGCACCAAGTCAGGCAGCTGGTTTTGCTTCTTCATCAGGAGGAGCAGAATTTAATAACTTAAATCAAATTCCTCAAAGTACTGGTTCTCAAACTACTACCGATGCCTTTGTGATTAGCGGAGATGGTGCAGCAATAGCAACAGCTTACGCCAACGCATTATTGTCAGTGAACCCCCCAACAGGGTTTAATCTCTCTGTCAGTCAAGCATTGGGTACTGGGAACAACTACTTAGCAAAAGCACAAAGTCAAACCAGCATTATTGGTAGTTTTGTCGTTGATGCCGGACAGAATTTAACTTTTGATTTCACAAGTTTTTTAAATCTTCAAACACAGGTGGATAATACTAGTTCAGATTATGCTTTTGCCAGTGGAATTGTTTCTCTGCTATTGTTCGAGGACAATAACCCTCAGCCTTTAGATTTTTTTACCTTAGCAAGTAATATAGTTGCGGATGCTTCTACTAATTTTATCGAACTAGATAATAGTAACAACTTTACTATTAATTCTGTTATTAATCAACTGCCAAATGATATCAATAACAAATCAGTTACAGTTCAAGGTTCTTTCAGCAGCTCATTTTCTACTACAACTAGTTTGTACTTAGTAGAAGTTACGAATAATTTAACCGTTGTTCAATCAGTGCCGGAATCAGGGAACACATTAGGTTTAGTTTGTGTTGGTATTATTGGCGTAGTTGTGAAACGCAAATATCAAAAAATCAGTGCAACTAGATGAATCAATTCAAAATTCAAAATGACGCTCTCTACGAGTATAAGCAGGAAGCCTTGATTTGCCGTAGCGAGTCATAGCCTGAAACCCTTATTATTTCGTTGATAAGCCTCTTACGTCGAACTCAGGTTGTTGTAGTCAGATAAATCTTGGCTTTAGCTATTAGCCAAGAAATTTATTTTTTGGCAGGATGAAAATCTGGTACAAGATATGAGTAGACGTTGCATTGCAAAGTCTATATGCCCATTACGCTTTGATAGGTAAGCGGGAAATTGCCCATAAAATAAGCAGGAATATTAAGTAAATCACACCCACCAACCCAAACTCAATCAGAGGGATATAGGTGACTTCGTAAATTCTGCCTAAGCCACGTTCAGTAAGTCCATAAACTGCCAGTACACTCACTAAAAAGACTCCGTAGATAAAACGTTTAATTGAGATTCCCACAGGTAGACCGTGGAGTTGGGTAAGCACAAGAATACCTAGAAAACCAAAGAGGAATGTCGGCCACTTACTCTGTCCTAGCATCAACGACACAACTACACTATGAAAAAGCACCGTAATTTCCAAAGTGAATGTCCACCAACGATTAACATGGGCGCGGTTGAAAATCAACGACGATTGCAGCAGCAGCAAGAACATATAGAAAAAACCAATTAAGTGACCCAAGGTCGCTTCCATTGGATGGTACCAGAAGGTGTAGATAGCGGCGAAGGAGAAAAAGTAGCCGTGGTAGAGCTTGATAACTTGCAAAAACTGTTGATGGAATGACACGGAATTGCCAAAAAACATACCGCGTCGAGGCGTTTCCAAAATCAGTACGAAGACTAATAGAATTACAACTGCACCTTGGGAAGCCCAAATGGAAGTATCTTGAGCTAGCGCATCGTACCAAATATAGGTCTGGAGAAAGTGTAAAATTATAAATAAACCATTAATAGCAAGCATGAGGTAATTAATGGGATGCAATGCGGTTTTGTATTTCAGACGGGTTTGCTGCGCCCACCAAATACACGCCCAGATGCTAAACTGATGCCCAAGGTACATACCCCAAGCTGTGGCTCGGCTCCAAAAAGTCGGACTAGGAAGCTTCCAGTAGTACCAGCTTAATCCTTGGTCAGGAAGTTTGATGATGCTTGCAGGAATACTCCCACCCAGCCAAATTGCACAGGTGAGGAGTATGCTGACAATAATGCCTAGAAATAATACTCGGCGACCTGTCATACCAGTTTGTGATTTTAGATTATTCATATATTGCACCTACGTAATTTACCGCCAGAGAATGAATCAATTCAAAATTCAAACATTTTATACGGCCTTGGATTTAGCTATTAGCCAAGAAAGAAATTTCTTGGTGGGATGAAAATCTAGTGCAAGATATCAGATTAGGGATTTTCAGGCAACACGTTCTGCCTTTGATTCAGATGGGTTTTTAGTCACGCGCCAACTAAAAGTTAAAGCTACCAGCATTACTAAAGATCCACTCAAGAAAGGAGCAGAAATCCCAAACTTCATAAAACTAGCCCCTGCCCATATGGGCCCGCCGATGCGTGCCAAAGCAGAACAAGAACTGGCAATTCCTAATATTTTTCCTTGTCCTTCTGGGGCTGTTATTTGGGAAATCAGGCTGTTCAATATTGGTTGGCTAACACTAATTCCCCATGCCACAAGGGTAGTAGCTACCAACAATAAAATTAAGTTTTGTGATAAGCCAATTAGCAGTAATCCAAAACCTAATCCTAATATCCCCAAGGTAAGTAACTTTATTTCCCCCAGGTATTTTTTGAGGAATCCGATGAGTCCTCCTTGAATAATTGTGCTGACAATCCCCATGAAGGCAAAAAGATAACTAGTTTGTTGAGGTCCCCAGTTTAATTGCTGCTTAGACCATAAAGCTAATGTAGAGTCCATAGATGCCACAGCAAAAGTCACTAAAAAGTAGATACCAACAAGCAGACATAACTGTGGTCGCTCTAATATATGTAGTAAGTTTAGCCGTCGCTGATGGTGGCGATGAACTAGGATTTTGGCTTTAGTCTCAGAATTGAGAGATTCTGGAAGTAACATTAAGGCACAAAGGAACGCCAATAAAGATAATCCGGCTGCTAACAATGACGGTAGATGGAAGTTAGCACTGTCTGGATCGGTTCCTGTGAGAATACCTCCGATAGCTGGGCCAAGGATAAAGCCAAGACCAAAAGCTGCTCCAATCATGCCCATGCCCCGCGCTCGATTAGTGGGCGTGGTAATATCTGCTATGTATGCCTGAGCAGTGGCAATATTTCCTGCCATCATCCCGGCAAGACTACGAGCAATAAACAAAATCCATAATGAGTTGGCAAGACCTAACCCTGCGTATGCAATTACAGAGCCAAATAATGTAAGTAATAAAATCGGACGACGACCGTAGCGATCGCTCAAGGTGCCCCATAATGGTGCAAATAAGAACTGCATTAAAGAATAAATAGCTACAAGCAAAGTAGCCTCATTCGGTTTTGCACCGAATTGCTCGGCATATAAAGGCAGTATCGGTAGGATAATTCCGAAGCCAAGCAAGTCTATAAATACAATTAAAAATAATACGAATATGGGACTCCCATGATTTTTACTCCCCATAGATGCAATTCCCTTTTAAAAAAATATGTGTAACTTGGATTAGTTCTCTGGATATTAGGGAATATTTGATCATCAAAATCTATTGAACCCAACCAGTAATCAGTTCAAATGAAGTGCTTGAATCTGAGTCTGATTGAGCAAAATGGCGTGGAACAAACCCGCTATAAAAATCAAGCCGATAATACTACTAATGAAAGCAACTATCATCTCGTGCTTCCGTATAGCTTTTTTTATCTTAGCGTCTATGATATCTTCCAATTCTTTGTATGACATTGAGTTTAATTGGGCTAAAGATACGAATTAGGTGGAACTTTTTGTCCCTTTTACACTATCCACCCAGGGCTATTTCCTTCTCATCTAGCCCGCCTCAGAATGAATTCTGAGTCTAATAGCGAAAGTCGTCTA
>CAZZZY010000186.1:0-9523 GCA_964658545.1 uncultured Acetobacteraceae bacterium
AATGTTGGAGCTACAACCATGCATCTGGCAGCAGAAAAACTAGAACAACTAGCTTACAACCAAGAGCGTCGAGGTACTACTAACTTAATTTCCGAGTTAGAAGAGTTTGTTAAACGCATCCAAGAGTTTTTAACCAATCGGAGAGGCTTCTCAACGAAATAACACAGTCAAGAATTAAGTATAAATATTGATAAATATTGGTGATTTGTGATTGTAATTTACCGACAATTAGCCAGATGTTGGAAATCTTCGTGTATTACACTATGAAGTGTGGGTAATGAGGTTTCATACCATTTAACTTTAATAATGATACAAATACATTGGTAGGGGCGTGTCAATGCCATGCCCCTACGAGAAACCTATCTGTATTAGGGTTTTCGTGAATTGGTATCAGTCCCAGAACCTAATATTGTTTTTGGTGTGCTAGCAACGATGATTAACTCAGCCCTGCTGAGTCGTTTTGCATGGCTTAGTCTAAACTCCAGTTTAGCAGCACTTGATGAAAGTTAGCTAATCGCCAGAAACTGTTTCTGCATCTGGTACAGAGTCTACGTCAGTTAAGTGTGATTTGCTGACATAAACCCTATACCTGACATAGAAACGGTACGGTTTCGAGGGATTAGTTACACAAATCACATTAGTCAAAATTGAGGCTTTCAAAGCCCTGATAGAGAATGAGTGTCAGTGGTACAAAAACATCTATTGTCGCACTATTTGTCAATTTTACATATCGTATTTGACTACTCAAAACTTTTCAAACACCCTCTAATGGCAACCTATTAAAGGTAAGCAAATTTTTGGAATGTTGAGACTAGGATTAGTGTTTTCGTTTTGATGAGAATCTTGCTGATTTGGTTTTTTGTTATGTCTAGCCGAGATTGGAACTTCACTTATTGAACCGTCGAGATTAATAAAAGGAGTATTCTGAAATACTGGCGGACTTTGATTAAGTGCCCTAGTATGAGTTCCAATATACAATGCTATTGCATATGAAGCTGAATCAGGTACGTCGGTGAAATCAATAGTGACTTTATACTGTACGTCCTTGTAAACATTAAAGCTCAAGTAGTTATTGTAACCAATAACTTTTTTTGGGGTTGCAATTTTGCTTACATGATATTCATTACCTTCATTATCTACTAACTTAGTTTCATCTTTAGAAGAAACGTTGTAATCGAGATTTTCGCCACTACTAAAGGAAAATATACAACTAACAATATGGTTCCTTTTTTTTGCACAAGATTTTAATTCCCACGTTATGGAAATATTATTTTGACTATCTGTTGCTATTTGAGTTGGATACTCTTTAGACTCTGTTGTTTCTTGAGTTGGTAACTTTTGAGATTGTGATAATGCTGGTGCAATAATTCCTGCTGAAAAAAAGCTGGTAGTTAAGGTCAGCAATCCAATAATTTTTGGGATTTTGAACATCATTTATCCTCCCTAGAAGAATATGTATATGGCATCATCATTGGTTCTGTAAAATCACCAATAAAATACTACTATGGAATGACGTAAAAATACTTATTAGTATAGATGAATAAATATGAAGTTATTGTGTTTTTACAGTAAAGGCAGTAGATATACTTAGAAAAGCTTCTAGGTGTGAACCTCCTAACTGACTCAGTATCAGATAGAAGGTTTTCTGATTTAATGGTCTATCCCATCGAATATCAGTTCAGGTAAGTCGATATCATCCTCAATCCGTCTATCACTTCCCCGATTGATGTAAGCAGTTAGCCCGTGCAACAATACCCTGTATAAATGCAACTACTGAGGATTTAGGAGATTTTTAATTTACCTTCTAACCCTACTAACCTTCCCATTACCCCATTCCTAAATAAACTACCAAACTAAGGAATACAGCGCTTCCGGCTATTATGCAATACAGTTTTTCTCTTGTGCCCCTCTCCTATCATAGCTTTCAGGTTTGAGGATGTACCTCATAGCCGCCGGAAGTGCTGTAAGGAAGTCGCGCATTTGGTCAGACCCGAAGAAGCGCAAGCAAATAGAAAAACTACTTGCACAATTGGAGACGCTGACAAATGTTGAGTAACTTCTGGCTGCCACTGTGACCCCGGTTCTCTCGAAGTCATGACTTACGCAAGTTACGGCTAACAAAGTCAGGGGAGCCAAAGCGCCATAATCAAAAGACTAGAGAAAGTAAGATCCGTTTCTCTTTTTCTCCATTAACAAATAGGAGTACTAAAATGGAAGCTCACAAAATAGAAGCTGTTTTAACTGAAGATGGAACTTTGATGCTATGGGGCTTACCTTTTCATGCGGGGGATGCTGTGGAGGTGATTATTCTGTCAGCTAAAACTCCACAACTTCAAGAAGCAGCGCCTAGCCAATCAGAAACAAATCTTTATCCAATGCGCGGTAAAGTAATCCATTATGATGATCCAACAGAACCCGTTGCCTTGTCAGATTGGGAACTTTTGCAATGATCATACTTGATACACATATCTGGGTTTGGTGGGTTGACGATAACGAGCGATTAACTAAAAAACATCGGGAATATATAGAAGAATATCAATCTGAGGGTTTGGGAGTAAGTATTGTTTCTTGCTTTTCAAACACTCTCTCAGATATAGTCGATAGAATTCATGCTGTATCTTTAGTAAGATTTACTAATAAATAAACAGTAACGATTATCTACTGTCGGAGCATAACTCAATTTGTCAGCAATGGCGGACATAATTTTTAAACCCCGCCCGCGGTCTTGCTCATTTTCCTCAAATTCAAATGTTTGTTGCAATTGCTGCTCTAAGTCAAAGGGTTCACCTTTCGACCAAATGCGAATTTCTATATATTCATTGAACCGTACAGCTTCTATCTCAATAGGAGTTTCAAGAGGTAAATTTTTGTGGGCATGTTCAACAATGTTAGTGAAACCTTCCATCATCAGCGTTTGACATTGCCACCAAATTTGTTTATCGGGAATAGGTGGTTGATTTATCTGCTCGAACCAAGATAAAACTTGAGGCGAAGCTGTGAGGTCTGTGTTGACTTTTAGATAAATTGTATTTCTCACTTCTTAACCAACAATATATTTTGAGATGATCATATTCGGTAATTAATTTATTTAATTTGAGTATTTTCACTATACATTAAAAACCAAATTGCATATAAGTTAAGTTAAAGCAACTATTTACTTATCATTTTACTTAATTAACTGTAATTTATGTTTAAAATTCTGGTTATTGATGATGACCCTATAGTGCGAACAGTATTGAAAAGAACACTCCAAAATCAGGGTTATGATACCACTGTAGCTAGCAATGGCGAAGAAGGAATTACACAAGCAAAATTACTACATCCTGCTTTGATTATCTGTGACTGGATGATGTCCCAGGTAGATGGGTTAGAAGTGTGTCGTCGAATTAGAACAGAGCCAGAGTTGGCAACTACTTTTTTTATTCTATTGACGGCTAGGGGAGCAGCTCGAGGAGAGGAGGAAGATCGAGTTAAGGGACTTGACGCTGGAGCAGATGAGTTTATTTCTAAACCAATAGAGATGAATGAATTGAAAGCACGGGTCAGAGCAGGGCTAAGATTACACCAGCTAAATCAGGATTTACAAAGTCAAAAAAAAGCTTTGGAGACACTAAATCAAGACTTACAAACCCAAAAGCAAATTTTGGAAGCAGAATTAGCTGAGGCTGCTGATTATGTGCGATCGCTTCTACCCTCACCGCTTGTTGGAGCAGTAACTACAGAAAATCTGTTTATTCCCTCAGCCCAGCTAGGGGGCGATTGCTTCGACCATCATTGGATTGACGAGGATAATTTGGCAATTTATTTGTTGGATGTATCGGGTCATGGGGTAGGTTCAGCCCTCCTATCTGTATCTGTGCTGAATGTTTTGCGATCGCAATCCCTACCAAATACTAACTTTTCTCAACCAAGTGAAGTCCTAAAAGCCCTAAATCACGCCTTCCAAATGACGAAGCACGGTGATAAATACTTCACAATTTGGTATGGAGTTTATCACCGCCTTAAACGTCAACTTATTTATGCCAACGCCGGACATCCACCAGCTTTACTGTTATCTAATACCTCTACTAAAAGCATTCAAGTCAAACAACTAAGTTCTTTAGATTTACCAATTGGCTTTTTACCTGAAGTCCAATTTGAAGATGCTGTTTTTGAGATCGAAGAAAACAGCACTTTATATATATTTAGTGATGGTGCTTATGAAATTAATCAGTCAGATGGGGAAATTTGGGGTATTGATGCTTTCATTGACTTGCTAACTAAATATAGTCTGAAAGATACCTGTAACCTCAATCAACTATTAGCGAACATTCTCACCTTAAATGCTCAAGATAATCTTGATGATGATTTATCTTTGGTAAAAGTTAATTTTGGTTAGTATAGCCAAATATGCACATCCAAATTTTGTATTATCTAACAGCTTATTGCGTTGCCAATATTTGGCTATTGAATTCATCTTGATCCGCAAAGGTTTGAAAAATTCTATCCATTTTAGTCAGTTCAAACAACATCCTGACTTGAGCGCTGATTGAACAAACAAAAAGTTTAGCATTAGCATTTCGCGTCATTTGCATTGCTGATACTAAAGCACCTAAACCAGAGCTATCGATAAAGTTTACTCCTTTCATATCAATCAATAAAATCTCAGTTTTCTTTGCCAGAGCGTCGCTTACTTCACGACGCAGTTCATTACCTCTAATACCATCTAAAATCCCAGATAATTCTAGTACTTTCACGTTTGAACTCATTGTTTTGTCCTATAGTTGGCTTTAGAAAGATGTATTTCTATTTTGGCACTGACATCAGCTAAACTGCAAGATAGAGAGCAAGATTTCTGCGATTATTATACAATCAACTATGTTGAATTGCTTTCTGGTTATTAGCTATTGCAGTAAAAAAGCTAGCATCTACACATTGCCGAGAAATTTCAAAAGCTTCAAAATAGCCATCTTTTTGACCTAATTCCCGTGCCCAGAAACGAGATAAAACTAGTATGGCATCAAGTTGCATAAATGCTTTATTCATCTCTGATTCATAACAACCGATAGCTGCAACTTTTTCCTCAATTACAGAAGTAATATCCACAAAAAAGTTAGGTTCAAAACCACGCAAAAAAACAGGCGGGGCTGAATACCACAAAGTTATGTTTTTGCGGGTAGCAACATTAGAAACTGCGATCGCACACACTTCATGATCTCTATGTCCATATTTTTCAGGTTGTGGTGCATGAGTAATAATCAGATCCGGTTGCCAATGCCTAATAGCTTCTTCAGTAACTTTAATCACTGCTTGGGTTGAGAAATTATACTCCTCAAGTGCATAAAACTCGTAAGTTGCACCGATGATTTTACCTGCTGCATCTGCTTCTTGATGACGTGTACCCTTAATAGGCGAACTAGAAAGACTACCATCAGTCAAAATTAAGCAACGAATATTCCATCCTGCCTTAGACATGAGACTGAGAGTGCCAGCAGCAGGTAGAACTTCATCATCAGCATGAGCATAAATTGTTAAGACAGTTCGTTGAGAAAAATTGTTTGAGTCGGAATCAGTGTTCATGGTTATGTTTTCTAGATTTGAGGGTTTTTGCCGAACAAGAGAACCAAGTTCCAAAAGTCGAGCCTAAAGGTCTTCAACCCACGGAGGTGGGTTTTGTCTCGTGTAGCCGCGATTTCTAATCGCCAGGGCTGGTATTAAATTAGACTTTTCAAACAACCTCTTAGGCTGCTTTTGGAGGTTGCCAAACGGATGCGCGGATGATAGCCGACAAAAGCAATAAATTATAGATAGCCCATGCACCATTGAGTAGGTGAACCAAAGGATTATTTAGATGACCAATTGCAAAGCGGTAAAGACTCCATAATATCCCCAGAACAGTGAGGATAAAGACAACTAACTGTGGCCAAACTAGCCGGAGATAAATACCAGATTGCCTCTGCTTAGGTGTGACTTGAAAATTGAGTTTTTGTCCTGTAAATACACTCCATACGGCTTGGATCAGCAAGGGAAATAGAGCGATCGCATATTGTTCAGAGCGCCAAACTTCTGTAGCTGGAATGCCCCAGGTAGCTGCTAGGAAAGTCAGACGGTTAATAATAAAAGCTGGGAAAAAGTGGATGGCAAAGTCAGACCCGTAGGTTTTAACTGGAACAATATCCGTGAAAAAATAGATAATTGGACAAGAAATAAATACCAGAGTTGCAAAACCAGAGAAATAACTATACATCGTCTTAAAATATTGCAACCTTTGCCAAAATGTTAACCCTGATTTGGTCAGTGGATTTTCTCTAACTAGCACTTGAATAGTTCCTTGTGCCCACCGTAGTCGCTGCTTAAGGGTAGAACTCAGGTCATCTGGCGCTAAACCTTCTGCCAAAAGTTCATTGTGATAAATCGATTTCCAGCCAGCACTATGTAGACGCATAGCTGTATTCATATCTTCAGTAATGCTATTACTCGATACCCCACCAACTAAATCAAATTCATCTAAACGCTTTTCATCTTTGGCAAATTCATCAGCAAAATTTTGCAATCCTACACTAACTAATGCCTCACGCCTCAATATCGCATTTGTGCCTGTATAGAAAGCTGCATTCATACCATCTTTACCTTGTTGAAGTGGGCCATAAAATAAATTGGCTCGATGTCCAAAAGGATCGCCTGGAGGAATATTGTAAAAATCCTGGCGAGTCTGTACAAAAGCAATTTGATTCTGGTCATATTTTCCTGTTGAAAGATTATAGGTGTAGAAATAAGGCACAACTCGCTTGAGAAAATTTGGCTTGGGAATGTGGTCAGCATCTAGAGTAACAATAAAATTTCCTGCTGTTTCTCCAGAAAAAATTGCGTAATTGATGTTACCTGCTTTCGCATGATGTGCTATTCCAGGGGTCTTAGGACGAGCAATGTAGCGAAACCGGGAAAGTTCCAACAGTTCCAGTTCTTTCTTGCGAATAGTTTCTTCTAAGGCTTTGCGTTCGGTAGTGAGGCGATCGTTAATACTTTGATGAGTCGGAGGTAGCCAAAGAATAAACTGTCGTAGACTTTGCACAAATTCGGTAGCAGACTGGTTAACCACTGGTTCTGATGATGATGCTTGCAGCCATTTTTCTGCGGCTTGAGTATTAGGTGTGAGGTTTTCCAGTTGTTTTAGGCGCTGTAACAAACAAGAGTGTTCTGTATCAATCCGATCTGCTTCTTGCTGTAGTAGTGGTGACTGCAAATCCTCAATACACAATCTTTCTGTCATAGCCCGCATATCAGCCGAGTTACCATCATCTAGGACATAAACTCGTAACTTTGTTGGCGGGTAATCCATTGTCAGAGCAGCTTTGACAGTTTCTTCGACAATTTCCGGTGGCTCGTTGTAGCAGGTCACAAACACATCCACTGTTGGCCAGTCGGATCTGGGTAGAGGTGGGGTCATCTGGTCGAGAGACTTAACCTGTCGCTCTAAAGGTCGCCATAACCCAATCACAAACATCACACCACCGAAATAGCTATAAATTTCTGCTATCAGCAAAGGAATAGAGATCCACAGCGCATCAAGATTGATGGAATGGGTAGCGCGCCATTGCAAATACCAGATCCCAAAAATTAAATTTATTTCTGCCAGGTAGCGAAATAACAGTGTTCTTTTTTTGAGTAATGAGCGACTATTACCAGAAAAACTTGAGGAATTATCACTAATAGAAACTGAAGTCATCTGAGTACTCGTAATTAATGTAAAAGGATAGTGTAATGGTAAAAAATGCTGAATTGGGAGTTATAAGTTTTAAGAGTTTTCTTTATTTTTACTGCCTCCCCTGGCTCCTGGCTTCAATCAAGCGCAAGTGGATGCCTGCCTCTGGCTTGGTAAAGCAAACTTTCTAAAACGATCGCATTTGTATTAATGTCAACTGAAGCATTAACACCTAGTCGGGAATTTTCATATCGTCCTGAAAAATAGCCGCGATTATTATCGGATAAATTTTGAGAAAAGTCTCGCAGCCTTTTCGTGTAAGGGTCATCTGGCATCAGCGCCAACCAAGAAAATGCCGCTTTCGTACTAACAAACCGCAATTGGGGATAGGCTTTTCCTCTAGTGTTAATGGCTTGCCAAGATTGACCATTGGAGTAGACACTGTAATACAAAAAGTAAGGAGGACGATCCAAGGAATCTTCATTTACAGCAGTTAAAATTCCAGTGCGCTGAAATCGTTGTTGCTGCACTTTTAAAAGATTTTGCACTTGAGGTTTAACGGCATCATTCCAACCCATTTCTAAACCCCAGAGTAAATAAGGATCATTCGTTAGGTAGTTAGTAGCCCCAGAGCTTTTTAGATTCCGTTGATCAACTTGCAGAGTAATACCATCCACTTGAACAGTCTTGACTGGTGGATTAGAGAGAGCATTAGTAGCTTGAATATTCCACAGCTTTAGACTGTTGGCAGCGTATTGCTCGTAGCCTAACCGCCCTTCCTGTACTTCGAGAAGTTTGCCTGCTCTGGGGATAGCACCATTTAACCAACCATCTTTAACAAGTTTCGATAGATTCCAGCGAGCGACGATGCGATTAATGCGATCGCTATATTCTGGATAATGTGATCGCATAATATGCAATCCTAATAAAAATCGCGCCATATCTAAAACTGACCAACCACTTCTACCCTTGGGATCTGGGGTGTCATTTAGTTGGCGCATTTCACCAGTCCTGGTGCTATAAGCTTTGTTGGGTAAACCAGTTGCCGGTAGCGGCAGTTTTTCCAACGTCTGTAGCAATGTGTTCATCCGCTTTTGGAAAACATCTTGGGGTAATAACCCTAACTGGTAAGCCGCATGAATTCCCAATAAGGCACTACCCTGATCCCACCAAGTTGTCCAGGGCAAGTTGTCTACCGAATTGACTAAACCTGTTTGAGAATTCCAGTTATGCTCAAAATATTTCCAAGCCCGTTGAGCAGCAATTTTATCAGCTTCTTGGGTCAATCGTGGTAAAGAAGTTGTTGGCGAAGGAGTAATAACTTTTTCTGGTGTAGCTGTTGGTTTTAGCGGTAGCGGTGTGACTGTGGCAGCATTAGATTTTGGAGGTGATGGTGTTTGGACATCAGGGTTAAAGTTATCAGGGGCAGCAATCATAAATGGGGCAGGAGAGCATTGCCATGTCACTGTATTAGGGCAAAGCAGAGGTTGTTGATTTGTGGTTGCGTACAATACTGATTGCAAAATCATGCTTTTGATGCCGCTTGTTGCCATTTATATTTTCTTTGCCAACTCAGTAGGCGATAAATAGCCGAAAACCTGATTATTTACATTCCTTACCGCCAGTCGTACCTTGTTCATAGATTTGAAACAATAAACAGGGATTTTGAATCGAGATGTCTGTTGCTCGTGAAAGCTACTGCATCATATAGTAAGTATTCCCAAATACAACTGATTAATAACAAACAGAGGGGGAACATTTGACTTTATACGCAGACCTAACCCCCCTTCCCTTTCAAGGGTAGGGGTTTAAAAATCTCGAAAATAATTGAGAATTTTCTCA
>CAZZZY010000187.1:0-1285 GCA_964658545.1 uncultured Acetobacteraceae bacterium
AGCATTGACTAACTTAGAGACTCCAAATAGTCGCGGATGAGGTTGCGACGCTTGGGTTGGCGTAGCTTTTGCAAAGCCTTGGATTCTATTTGTCGGACTCGTTCGCGCGATAAGTCAAGGGCGCGGCCAATTTCTGCTAAAGAGTAAGGATGACCATCTGCCAAACCAAACCGCATCAAAATTACATCGCGTTCCCGGCTCGTCAAATCTGATAGAAGATGGTGCAAGTCTCTTTGTAAAGATTCTCGCATTAACATCTCTTCTGGGGTTACACAGTCAGTTTCGAGTAATTCGCCTAACTCAGTATCTTTATCCTTGCCTACTTTAGTTTCTAAAGAAACAGAGCGAGGAACCCGTAACAAAACTTCTCGGACTTGGGTCGGTGTCATCTCTAACTCAGTTGCTAAATCTTCTAGAGTTGGGGTGCGACCTTTTTCTTGAGCAATTTTGCGTTGGGCCTTTTTGATTTTGTTTAACTTTTCGGTAATATGGACAGGGAGGCGAATGGTGCGACTAGAAGTTGCGATCGCTCGTGTAATTCCCTGACGAATCCACCAGTAAGCATAGGTACTGAAGCGATAACCCTTAGTGGGGTCAAATTTTTCTACAGCTCGCTCTAAACCTAGTGTGCCTTCTTGGACTAAATCCAACAATTCTAAACCGCGATTTTGATACTTCTTGGCAACAGACACAACTAGGCGAAGATTAGCCTTAATCATGTGTTCTTTTGCTTGGAGTCCTTGGGACTGAACTTGCTCCAACTCTTCTACTGTCAACTTGGCAATTTCCGCCCAACGACGTTTGCCATCTGCCAAAGTCGGTCTGAGATCGGATAAGATTATGTCAGCAGTAGCAGCCCACCTTTCTAAAGACGGGCGATGTCCTAGTTCCGAGGTCAGACGTTCCTGAACTTCAATTAACCTTAGATAGGGCGTAATCACTTCATCTCCTTGCTTGGCGGCATTAGCAAGCACTATCCGCATCCGCAAGTAACGTTGGACTTTTTGAGCTTCTGAAACCTCTTCATCACGCCCCAACAAGCGAACGCGACCAATTTCTTGAAGATATAGACGTACTAGGTCTGTACTCCGACGGTTAGTGTTAGCAGCAAAGTTAGCATTGTCAACAGAAGCCATTTCTAGCTCCTGTAAATCATCTACCGATAACTCACTTTCATCAACCGTGAGATCCGAGTCCAAAGCCTGGCGGGACTTTTTGGTATTGTAGGGGGCGTCTGCATAAAAAGATGTTGCTGGCATAAAGATCGTCTCAATGGCTCCAGGTA
>CAZZZY010000187.1:1295-9512 GCA_964658545.1 uncultured Acetobacteraceae bacterium
CTTAGATTACGGTCAGCTATTCAACTGTTGCTATTGTTCCCGTGATTCACGATGAACTAACATAGTTGAAGATTCCATTGCAATTTTTTTAGAAATTAACTGTAATGGTTCTATTGGATACAGTATTCCTGAACTTAATCGGCTGCTAAATTTTTGATTTAACCAATAGCTATTCAAATCCGCAGCTAGGTTTTCAATATTTCAACTACTTAGTTAACATTTCAACCTTGATGGGTTTATGTAGTAATTTTTGTAACACAGTATAAACATCCTTCAGTGAATGTCATCTTTATAATTGGCATAGTCACATTTACATGGCTACAAAAGTAATATCCTGACGATTTAGCAATTTTTTCTCAGGATTATTTAGGTATAAGTAGAACTAATGGATATCGGGGCAGTGATTAGTATTAACTGCCAAAATTTTATCGATACGGAGATAGAATCCGCGGGGAAGTTATCAAATACTCTTTCCGTGTCGTGTTAACCAGTCGATTTCAACTTGATAAGCTGTTCCACAAATAAACTTGCATATACTGGGCGCTGATGTTGCCCAACGCCACTTGCTTCTCCCTTGGCGCTAGCCTCTCCCAATGTGAGAAGGGGAGACGCTACGCGTAGCAAGATCCCCGGAGGGGTACAAGTCGGGGAACCGCAAGGGCGCAGTGGCTCCCCCACAAGAGTTATGTTTAATTAAATTATGCAAATTAGATGTTTTTTAGCTTAATTCTCGCACTGCGTTTCTATCCCGCCTCAGAATTTAAGTTCTGGGCGGGATTTCGGTCAGCGTGACAGTTTCAGTCTGATAAAAATGTGATAGGGGATTTTTCTACTTGTGTCTACACCGTAGCTTCCCTACGAAGGAAGAGGCTGGGGGGTCAGGTTTTTGATTATTGAATCGATGCTCTAATGCTCTAATAGTTGTACTCTGGTTTGATATCTCGCAACATCAGTTCATCAAGTGCTTGTCGGGGTGTGATTTCGCCTTGAAGTAACCGATAAACTTGCTCAGTAATTGGAACCGGAATGTTTTGTTGCTTGGCTCGTTGCATCAAAACCTGGCAAGTATTCACTCCTTCAGCAGTTCCTGGTAAATTTGCAAGAGTTTCTTTAAGTGTTTTACCACCAGCTAGCTGGTAGCCGACTTGATAATTGCGACTTAAGGGACTATTGCACGTTGCTAACAAATCTCCTAGACCCGATAAACCATAAAATGTTTCCGTCTTTGCACCCCAATCGTTACCGATGCGAACCATTTCTGTGAGTCCACGGGTGACTAAAGCAGCTTTGGCATTGGTTCCTAAATGTAAACCATCGCACACACCAGCTGCGATCGCAATGACATTTTTCAGTGTTCCCCCCAGTTCCACCCCCAAAGGATCGGGATTGGTATATACCCGGAAACGACGAGAAGAAAAGACTAACTGCACTGCTTCTGCTGCTGTGGGGATATTACTGGCTACCACTGTTGCTGCTGGTAACTCTAGTTGAATTTCTTTCGATAAATTAGGCCCAGACAAAACAACCACTGGATGGTTAGGGAATACTGTTTGCCAAATTTGCGACGGCGTGCAGATGGTTTGGGGATCTAAGCCTTTGGTCGCCGTCACAAAAATTGTCTCTGGAGAAAGGGGGAAAGATTGGACTTGGTAAGCAACATCTCTCACACCAATCATCGAGATAGCGGATAGGACTATTTGAACATCTTTTAAAACTGTTTCGAGAGTTTGGGAACCTTGACGCGACCACACGCGCACCTGATGACCATTGGCTGCGGCGAGATTTGCCAGAGATGCACCCCAAGCACCTGCACCCAGAATTGCTACAGATTTTGGATTAGTCATTAATCAACAGTCTCCCCATCCTCTTAGCTCACCAATCTAAAATCTAAAATCTAAAATTGGCTGCGGGGATAACGTTCCATTAATTCCCTGACCTGCTCCGCATGGTATGAGCTTCTTGTCAATGGTGAAGAAACAATTTGTAAAAATCCGATTTTTTCGCCGAATGCCTTCCAAGCAGCAAATTGTTCTGGGTTGATAAATTCATTTACCTGTAAATGTTTTTGACTAGGTTGGAGATATTGCCCAATTGTCAAAATGTCACAATCTACGGTTCGTAAGTCTTGCATGACTTGGCGAATTTCGGCATCAGTTTCACCGAGTCCAACCATGATTCCCGATTTAGTGTATGTGCTAGGAGAAAGTTGGCGAGTTCGCTGCAATAATTCTAATGTGCGATCGTAGTTTCCTTGGGGACGCACCCGACGATATAGGCGTGGGACAGTTTCGGTATTATGGTTTAATACCTCTGGCGCAGCTTGTAGAATCAACTCTAGAGCATTCCAATTACCGCACAAGTCAGGAATTAGTACTTCAATTGTGGTGTTGGGTGAAACAGAGCGAACCGCATCAATACACGCCACAAACTGAGATGCACCACCATCAAACAAGTCATCTCGGTTTACAGAAGTGATTACTACATGATTAAGGTTCATGCGGCGAACAGCTTGGGCTAGTCGTGCAGCTTCCGTGGGGTCTAGTGGTTTGGGTTTTTTTTCAAAATCAATATCGCAGTAGGGACAAGCGCGTGTACAAGCCGGGCCCATGATCAAAAATGTGGCAGTACCAGCATTGAAGCATTCACCAATATTTGGACAGGACGCTTCCTCACAAACTGTATTGAGGGCTAAATCCCGCAAAATGTCTTTAACGTTACCGATGCGCTCACGCCCAGGTGCTTTTACCCGCAACCAGTCTGGTTTTACAGTCACAATCCGCTTTTACCACTAGAGTTATACAAATTTAATCGTAGCAAGCAAAGCCTTGGGTGAAGTAATCATATATTCTATATATAGATGTAATTCTGTCATTTGGCACAGGTTATGATATTCTTGATTTACAATGCCATTTTTACGGCGGGATGTGGCGCAGCTTGGTAGCGCACTTCGTTCGGGACGAAGGGGCCGCTGGTTCGAATCCAGTCATCCCGATTATTATCGTACATTCGCAAATTATATGTCGCAATTCGCAAATTAGTGTCGTTGTTCGCACATTAATGTCGATTTTTCTGTTTTTTATAGGCAATTTAATTATGCTAAGTTTTCGCAAATTAGTGTCGCTATTTTGATTAATTGGAGTTGACTTCACTACGTTTATAAATATAATTCCAAAGATCATAAGGCTCCCAAACGAAGTGCGCTTTTCAACCCTCCTATTTAAAAATATATCTATGAAAGTGTAACAAAAACAGCAATTAGCAAAACAATAAACACAAGTGGAGAAAACTTTCCAACCCACCCCTAGCCGGGATGGTTGTTGAAACTCGACCCGTCTAGAACCCTTGCTATACAAGCTTTCCATACACATAATTTGGCAGGTCTGCTTAAATTAGATTCGTAAGCCACAGGAAAGGGAACATCAGCAGTTTTTCTTAAGAGTGCTGCTTGCCAAGCTTTTGCCTCTTTTTCATTTTGAGCTACATTAGCTGTAGCAATTTCTAAAGTTTCTAAGCACTCTTCTCCTGTCAAATAATATTAAAAATCCCACAGTAAAGCTAAATGTTCGAGCAAACTTTTAAAAATATTGATGATGTTCTCTGGAAAGAGGCGGGTTGTACTACAGAGTTAGATTACACGGAGCAAACCTCTTGGCTGCTGTTTTTGAAGTATTTGGATGATTTGGAGCAGGAAAGGGCGCTAGAGGCGGAACTGGCTGGCAAGCCATACGAATTTATTATTGATGAGGCGCATCGCTGGTCATCTTGGGCAGCACCGAAAAAAGCGGATGGTACATTGGATCATGATAATGCGCTGATTGGCGATGATTTGATTGATTATGTCAACCGCAAGTTATTCCCATATTTACAGAGTTTCAAGCAACGGGCTACTAGTCCAGATACAATCGAATACAAGATTGGGGAAATTTTTAGCGAGATTAAGAATAGGTTTCAAAGCGGCTACAGCTTGCGGGATGCGCTGGAATATATTGATGAGCTACGGTTTCGATCGCAACAGGAGAAACACGAGCTATCGCATCTCTATGAAGCCAAAATCAAAAATATGGGGAATGCGGGGCGCAATGGTGGGGAATATTACACGCCGCGTCCGTTGATTCGGGCGATTATTCGGGTAGTAAAGCCGAAGATAGGCGATCGCATTTATGATGGTGCTTGTGGTTCGGCGGGGTTTTTGTGCGAGAGTTACGACTATTTACGTCGGGGTAATCTCACGACAAAACAGCTTGAGATTCTGCAAAAACATACATTTACGGGTAAGGAAAAGAAAAGTTTGGCGTATGTGATTGCCATCATGAATATGATTTTGCATGGCATAGATGCGCCGAATATTATCCACACCAACACGCTGACGGAAAATCTCAGTGATATTCAGGACATCTTGGCTGGTGGATATTGCTGATGTGGATCAGGAGACGTTTGATTTGTCGGTGAAGAATCCGAATAAGGCTGAGGAATCGGCGTTACGAGAACCACAGGAAATTTTGGATGAAATTGCTGCCTTAGATGCGGAGAGTGCAGAGATTTTGGCGGGGATTGGGGGCCTATGCTTGAATGTATATTAACCTGCATGGAGTTTCACGATGCCCCTAGCTCTAAAAGCAATTTATCATAATGGTGCATTGTTAGTTTTCTTTTGGATGTCAAATTAATTTAGGAGAAGTCACTATGAAAAATATCAAAATCATTGTGGAAAAGCACCCTGATGGTTATATTGCCTATCCTTTAGGTATTCTAGGGGTTGTAGTTGGTCAGGGCGACACCTATGAAGAGGCTTTAAATGATGTGCGATCGGCTATTTTATTTCATGTCGAAACTTTTGGAGAATCGGTACTAGAATCTGATTCTTCAATACTAGAGGCTTTTGTGGCAGAGGCAAACGTATAATGGCAAAGTTTCCTATTGATGCCCCTAAATCAAAAGTACTTAAGGTGCTGGAGAGTTTTGGATTTTCAATAGTTAGAGAAAAAGAGCATATTTCTATGATTAGACAAAATCCTGATGGCACAAATACTCCTTTAACTTTGCCAAATCATAAACTTATTAAAGGTTCTACCCTCAGAAGTATCTGCACTCAATCTGGTATTTCACGGGATGATTTTATTGCTGCTTATGAAGAAGTGTAGAAATATAGTGGCTTGCCCTAATCCTGGCAAATATTCATCTGGAATTTCATTGCAATTAACAGTTTTTACAACAACATTCATCCCTTCTTCATAAGGCATTTCTACATGATATACTCTATATTATTAAATATATCTCTAAGCTCAACTTTACCCTGAGCTACGTTTTTAAATCTAGATGAAGACATGGGAGCATATAACCATATCTCAGCAACATCAGAACTATCTACACAAATTACAATAAAAATTAATCCCGATTTGTTTTTACAGGAAAACAACACTGGCTTATCATAAAAGTCGTATACTTCTATGATTTCAAGCTGTCCTAGTATTGTTCGTTCCGGCAAAAAACTCATGTTTATAATTTATGTTTTATTAGAATCTTCTTGTTTTAAATCAATTAGCTCAAGCACCTTATAAGGTTCTGTATTCTCTGGTATCCACCAAGTATGATGAGATTTTTCATTCTTTGACGGAGTATGTTGTATTCTTCCCAGTTCCTCGCTCAAACTACCCTTAGCTATTTTCATCTTCTTAAAACGCGGAATTCTCAGAGATAGATTTTTTGCATCATCCAATGATGAATGAATTGATAAACCACAGGCTTGACATTCAGATATACTCGTAGGACATTCCTTATTTGGATTTTCTTGGCGCCAAGATAAGAAATCTTGTGGTTGGGGTGTTTCATGAGCCTTGTTAATAAACCTGTAAAACTCTCCCGATGCAAGATCAGATTGCGATGGAGGACAGTCATCGGGGAAGTGTTTTGAATACATTATCCTTTGCTTTTTGGATATAAAAACAAATTCAATTGTATACTTAATAACTTAGTTACTAGACTACTAGCATTAATTTACTATAAAATGAACTATCAAATACATAAGATTTGACTTATGCTGATTCAGAAAATTGTCCAAGAACTGCAAAACATCCCCGAAGATAAACTCGCAGAAATTTATGATCTGATTCACTACTTTCGCTTAGGTTTAAATCGGGAAACTGCCCAACCTCTGACGGTAAGCGAACTTGAACCGCGTACCCCAGGATTACTAACTGGAAAACTCAGCGATGCTTTTTTTGAACCCTTACCGGAAGAAGAACTTCAGCAATGGGAAGAAACTACCTGATTGACACACATATTCTACTATGGTGGCTCTTTGATGACCCAAAACTCGATACTGAATGCCGAGACATCATTCGCAACCCCGATAATCGCATTTTCGTGAGTAGTGTTTCTGCTTGGGAAATTGCCACTAAATACCGCATTGGGAAACTACCTGAAGCAAAACAACTCGTTGAGCAATATTCACAGATATTAAATCGGGCAAGATTTATCGAATTTGCCATCACCTCAGCCCATGCACTCAGAGCCGGAAGTCTACCAATTGCCCATCGAGATCCCTTTGATCGCATGATTATGGCTCAAGCTGAAAATGAATGGCGCGATCGCTTTGCTGCCATCCCCTTTGAAGACAAAAGCGGCACATGGGAAGCCCGTTATTATCAACACAATGCCATTAAGCACGTCTTAGAAGCGATCGCCCAAGGACAAAACCGGATTTTGTTAACGATGGCAACAGGCACAGGTAAAACCTTCATTGCCTTCCAACTCGCCTGGAAACTCTTTCAAAGCCGTTGGAATCTCAGCCGACAACCCACCCGCCGTCCGCGAATTTTGTTTTTAATTTGATAATATAGAATTTACGACATAGAAAATGCGAATTAAGCAAATTTATTTTTTGTGTCATTAAATAGCTTATAGTCTTTACAGGATAAAGGTTTCAGCTACTTAAATGCTATTGCGACACTATCTGCGAATCACGACATATAATTTGCGAATGTACAATTGTGGAATAATACTTTATTTGTCGTCTTTAACACATTAGTGTCGTTATTGAACCAAAAGCATAATATCCACCAAAAATCAACTATTTATTCACATCCAGCAACCGCGAAGTTTCTAAGCGACGCATCCACTTCTCTAAATAAACTCGATTAACTTTTTCCTCATTTGGATCTTTAGTATCCAAAGAATAAGGCATCAGTCCCAAAATTGTTGCTGTCGTCACGCAAAACATCGATTTTTGGAAACTTATACAAATTTGTACCCGCAAATCATCTTCTCCCCGGAGGCTGCGACGATAAATTTCGTGTAAATATTCTGGAAGATAATGACGCATATCCTGCATTAACAAGGTGGGAGGAATACCCGCGCCACCGATGGGTAAAGGATCAGCATACAATGCGCCATACTGAAATCGCGTTTGATCTGGGGGAATTTGATATCCTTGGGCGTTGTATGAAACTGTACCGTGGAAAGGAGTTCCCCGGAAAAATACTGCTTCTACATAAGGTATTGCTGTATCTGCTAAGAACGTCAAACCAACGCTTTTGGGAATGATTTCATAGACCTCACCTCGAATTTTGACGGCGTAGGTAATTGGGTTTGAAGCATTTGCCACTAACGCTGTTTTAATATGGTCTACAACTTGGGGAATCGATTTGATTTCACCTTGGTCGTAGCGGTCTGATAAGCTGAGGAACATATCAGCCATTACTCGCCAGAATTGACCTAAACCTGTGTAATAAGCAGAGACGCGCAAGTGTTCTGTTAAGAAATCTGGAAACAGTTGGTTAATACCCGGAATTAAGGGATTATTTTTAAATTTTGCAGCGATAACAGCTTGCGCTCTTTCTTTAAATTCTGTTGTATCTAAATAGATATCTAGTCCACCGCCACCATGCCACATCATGGATTTCAGGCAATACTCGGCATATTCAAAATTAATCCGGTCATGCCACCAGTGACGGAGTAATTTCTGAAAGGAAAACTCCCCATTAAAGTATTTAAAAAATGGGAAAAATATTAAAAACTGATGTTCGGCAATATAGTTAAGATTTGTTGAATAGGCATCTAAAACTACACCATAGCTTTTAAGAATACCAACCACTTCTAGCACATTTTCTGGAGTATCGGGGAGTAATGCTTCTCCTTTTTGCAGACGTTCAATATACTCGGCTAAGGGATTGTGAGTAGCTTTCTTTTTAATAGTTACCATTAACATCTCTCCAAAAA
>CAZZZY010000188.1:0-7419 GCA_964658545.1 uncultured Acetobacteraceae bacterium
CTCAACGATATCATCAAAGCTGTCAATATAAATCTTGACCAAGATGCTATTGACCTTCTCAATCAAGCCAGTGCTTCAAACAGCTAAACTTGCTACATTGTTAGTCAATAGTTAACAGTTATTCCCCCCATCCCCCAAAGAACTTTCCTCTTTGAAAAAGGGCGGCATATTCCGATGCTTGGCTTGGGCTATGGGCTGGGGGGTGAGAGCGATAGCGGGATCATCCTCGCTTGAATGGGGGTGGTGTATTCCGGTAACTTGTCTTTTTGCCCTAGCTTGCTGGTTTGGGATGAGTAGCTTTTGCGGCTGGTCTACCGGTTGGGGGCGATCGCTCAGATTCTTTAGACGATTTAAAATGCAATATGAGACTTTACTAAGATATGAGCAAGGTAAAAAAGTTTCTCGATAAGTATTATAGCCAACTATTGAAAGCTACGGGCAAGCCTTACTCTCGTGTTGAGCAACAGCAGAAGTTCATCAATATTTAGATGCGTTCGTCCTGGCATCGCTTTGAGCCTGGAATGATAAATACTTATTCTTTCGTTGATTTTTAACCTTGGTTGTGGTCAAGCCTAATTTAGATGCGATCGCCAAAGTAGCAATAGCAATCTCCCAGAATCTAGAGGAAATCAGTAAATGCTTGCCTTAACTCCCCATTTTCAACAGTAAACAAGAGTACTCAACCTGATTTTGATAGTGGCTACTTTACTTTACTTGACCTGACAGTAGTCTTTATGATATTTCTCGTTCAGTTTCAGTCAAAAATTTGACCAAAGCTTTTATGCCAACCGTTGCGATTATCTATTTCTCTGGTGCAGGTCTGACAAAAAATTCTTTTTGACTCAAAGTTACACTCCTAGAGTGTAGGCTTTTTGAACCGCAGGCATCGCTTGGAACAGGCAGTACACCAATTGTTCTGCGGTTAGCCCCTAAAAAACTTTTACTGGTAGTCGTTACTGTTCTAAAGTAATTGCTCAACCCAAACCTCCACAAAGCAATTCGGTAATAAAATTAACACCGACTCAATTAAAAGTTTTGCGTTCACTAGGCTTAAAAATAGCATTACCAAGTTACGTACCCACAAATTTTCATGCCGACAAGGTAATAGTCTCGGCTGGGCGCGAAAATGTTGACAGTTTGCGTTACTTAATTGTTTACCAAAATTTCAGTGCAGATAAATGCTTTGCGATTGAGTCAGTATCTGGTGGTATTGGCGACTTATCTGCTGGGTCGCGCAGTTACCCACTAAATTCTCCGATATTTGGAAAAAGCGCTTTGGAGCAAGGATTATACGGTAATAGTCCCTTTCGTAGCTGGGATAGTTATTGGCTCATTGGTTTTCGGATTACGCCCTTCGCGTTCTGAGCGATCGCGTCGCTCGAATGACCCAAACCCTACTAGCGTTGAATAGTTGAATAGCTGCCTTAATGCCAAAGTTCGCGGTGGATCGCACCAAGCCTGTCCACATAGATCCCAGACCTGCCAAAGAATCCAACAAGCTCTGAGCCTTGAGGAATTTGAAAAGAATAGTCATTACTTCCTCCCTCACCACCATAGATATACGATTGGACGTTGGTTTTGATGATTAACTTGTCTACATAAATGCCACTTTTTCCGTGGAGTACCTCGATCGCTTCCCCCTTTCCAAGCAGATATTGATGCAGATCTCCACTATTGCCACCATGCTGTTGAGAGCTTTTACTATTACTGTATAACAATTGTACGGAGTTTATGTATTCTCCATATCTGATTGTCCAACCAATGACGTGTACATCGTTAGGGATAGGTCCATCCTCAAATGGAGAACCGACTTGACCACCGATACCTCCTAAGAAAAAAACTTGCTTAGACATAACCCTCTTTTATCGTTTTTGTTGGAGTAAATTTTGAAAACCTTGTTCAGTCCCGAATGGCACTAAGAAAAGCTTTCATCCCCAGCAATCAAGTACGAAATACGCAACTACGTTGCTGTTTCTCAGTGGTTTTCAGCATTTTCCTTATAAGACTTGCTCGATCACCGCCAGAAGCCAAGCCCACAAACAAGAATAGCAAGGAAGCTGAAAATCAACGAGATAACACTGAGGGTAAACGTCTTTTTATACTGGTCAAGGATCTTCTGGTGCTGATTGAGGATATCCTGCAGAGTTTTGTTGAATATTCTATCACTAATTGATATTTTAACTAGATTGTCAAAATGATTCTGGCAGGATTCCAGGAGCTTAATTGTTCCAGTTCCTTTACCCCCATAGATTTCGATCACTCGTTCGATCACTGCTAACGGACAGACCCACAAACGAGGCCCATCCGGAGGCTGAAAATCAACAAGATAACGGTGTGGGTAGACCTCACATGAGGTGCTAGGCCGTACAGCGATCGACCAGTAGTCTCCTACATGAAATAGTTTGCCCTCCGAGGTCGTTCGCAAAGTGACCTGCAAACCCGTATCTCCTAAAGCTACTGCCATGTTTGGAGTAAAGGGAAGTTCATCTTGCCATACGCGTAAAAAGATTTGGGGTGTTTGTTGCTGATCCCAATACGCAGTTGGCAAAGCCTTGCCGTCAGTATCAGTCGCAGGTAGTTTAAGGCTTTGGGTATCGCTATCATAAGACACGGTGAGTTTAAAAAACTTACCAGTTGCAGATGCGATGTAATTCCCATTGCTTAGTTGTGCTGCTGAACGCAGCACTTCTACAACTTGGTTTGTCTTTGGTTGATGAGACGCATCCACTGGTCTCTTTTGAAAATGCAAAGTCTGACCATCTTTTGTATCCACACGGTAGATGAAAGACGCATTATCAAAGCCCCAAAGGAGCTTATTAGAACCCGAAATTTGGACGCGGATCAGCTGATTATCTGCGCCAAGATAGCCTCCATTTGCTTGCGGATTGCTAGAACCGGCTGAACTACCCAAATCCGGAAAACTGGCTTTAAGAGTACTCCAAGACTCCAGCCGCATCGTATGGGGGTCGAAATGCAGTCCTTCTGTCTCCCACTTCTTGGCTGCTATAGTCATCGCGTCGTTGCAGTCCTGTGCTTCTGTGCTTAGGCGCTTGATGCGCTGGATCAGACGCAGACGTTGAGCAGTATCCGGTCCGCCAAGCGCCACCTCGCGCAAGGCCGAATCCTCAACAGCACTCACTTCTTGTTCGCGTAAGTACAGATAAATAAGCTCGTTATGTATACTACTCTTGGCAGATAAGTCAACCCAATCCGGATCAGTGCTACAGTCTAGCCAATCCTGCTGAACGCTATACTTGATATAATGGGTAAGGAAAGCACGCAAGCCACCTACATACATAGTGCCGGGACAAACCGAGAAATCGAAGGGCAGCTGCATTGGCTGTCCCGTCAAGTCAATCGCATACCCCTTGTCAGGGGTGCCACTGCT
Organism: uncultured Acetobacteraceae bacterium; assembly: GCA_964658545.1. Classification (GTDB taxonomy): domain Bacteria; phylum Cyanobacteriota; class Cyanobacteriia; order Cyanobacteriales; family Nostocaceae; genus Nostoc. The sequence continues at coordinate 3,389 of CAZZZY010000188.1, forward strand.
GCCAACAAAATCAAGCGTCTCCTTGCGGATTTCCTCGTTAACAATCTGTTGCGCTTCGTTCCAATCCGCCTCAACAGTTACCCTACCTTGTTGCATTACCACTCCACGGTACTGCCGGTATTCATCGTAAGATATGCGTGCTCTATCGCTGCTCATGTGCTCTCCTTAACTCCAAAATATCTCAGGTCACGTAGATAATTACTGGAACCAACCCCAGTGGCATAAACTCTTCGTACTTGATCAGCAAGCTGCGCTCTTTGATGAGGTTTTTCTCCCGTGCAAAGGCACCCATTTCCGAGCCATCTTCTGCACCGCCAGCAATCGTAGCGCCCACAGTTTTCGACAAAATGGCGGTATCAGCACTTTCACTCAACTGGGCATAACCAGATTGGCCAAAGACGCGGGTGGTAAATAGAGGTGCTTGCGGCGCAATTTCTACGCTCTCGTAGGGTCGGGGTAGGACGCTGCCAGAAGCCCAAGCGCTGAAGCGTACACAGCCAAGCTGCACGTTTTCCACCAGCACGACATCATTCAGAATACATTCGCTAGCATCTAAACGATGCAGGTAGGCTGGCCCCAACAGTGTACAGCGACTCAGAACAACTTCTCCGTTGCCGAGAGCGATCGCCTCATCTGCCAAATCTAGAGGATAAACCCCTGACAAGAGCAACCGATTGAGACGGATAAGGTCTGCTCCTGAGGGATTCTGCGCGATTAGCTCTTGAGTCGTTGCCGTTAATTTTACTTGCCGAAACCGCTGCGAGTCATACAACGATGATCCAGAAATCAGCGTGTTCAATCCTGTGATCAATGCCTGCTGCAACTCAGGTGATGGAGAATGGTTACTATCGTATCCGTTTAACAGTCGCTGCGTAGAGGCGGCTAACTGCCCTTTAAGATATTCTGACACAGAATCGTGGGCATCACGTAGTTTGGATGCCAGACCTATTGGATCTTTTAGGTTCGTTATCTGAAGTAGTCCCAATTCGCTAGTTCCAATTGCTTGTACAATGCTATCAGAGAGAATTAAGGTTTCGACGTTCGCTATTTTACCACGTGTCCTGATTGGACCCATGATGCATCGATCAAATGTCATCTGTCCCACCTCAGCTTCTATCCAAAGTTGGCAGGGGATGAGGTCTCTACCATCCACAGATTTCCCATACAGGGTAGTTGGAGTTTCAGCGTCTCCAGAGCTACCCGGATCGAAGGTACAGCAAGTGATCGTTATACTAGCAAACTTGCCCTTCAGCACGATGTCGCCACCACTGACGAATAGACCCTCCAGAACCAGATTGCTGCCAGCCTCCCCAGTAAAGGTCCATTCTCCAATATTGGGTGCAGGTGTGGGCAGTCGAATGAGGGGGCGGGTTTTGTTTGCTGACCGCAAAGTCACGTTCTGAATATTTCCCACAGGGATCACGGCACTATACGTTAGTGAGTCTGCAATCGTGATGGTTCCCGTGGGAGCAACTGCACCCAGTGGTGTCAAGAGCGAGTCTACACCTCCTGTCACCTGCCTTTCATGGCTTGGCAATGTTGGTAGTTTCTCTCCAGGGATGCGACGATCAAAGCCCCCAGCACCAATAAAGGACGAAAAGCCGTAATGATAAAGCACCTGTAGCGTTGTATTGTCATCAGCCACTGGTTGCACGCTGAATGTGCCCTGTTCTGGGTCAATCGTGACCGTAGAGACAGGGAGCAAATTAGTGCGGAAAACGCCTAGTGCATTGGGAGCTAACTCACCTCTTTCATCGAGCGTGGCATAAAGAGTATCGCTGTGCGCTTCGAGTAGAGGCTTGGTGATTGGTGTGGGTAGCTGCCATTCAGATGGCGAAACCCATTGGTCACCAAAGGGGCGGGATGATTTGGCAAAGAGCCAGATATTTCGGCCTGTTGGATCAAAACTATAGTGACCTGGACTATTCTGAACCAGAACGGGTGTTGTTTTTACCTGCTCAATGTCCTTTGGCAGATCCACTGGCAAGCTATACAATCGCCAGAGAAACACCCCAAGGCGGGGAATATTATGCCAGCCCACCTGTCCACGACCCAAACGGAAGTCAGCAGTATAAAAGTACTCGTCAAAGGCTGTATGAGCTTTGGTTGCTCCATAAACGTTGCGGAGATCTGCCCAGCCACCGATGCCAGTGTATGTTAAGGAGCCTACTAACCCCTCAGCCATCTGAAGGGTTAGACTACCAGACTCATCATTTGTTTCTGAAGGTAGCCCAATTTCTGGGTCGAGGCTGTGGCGCGTTCTGCTCAAGCGGCGGAAAAATTCTACCACACGCACATCCCAACCAGTAATGTCTGCGGCGATTTCCTCCAGAATCGCAACGGTTCCTGCACGCCTCCGATAGTAAATTGTATTGGCAACATCCAATCGCTGTCCTCGCGCATCAAGGCTAGAAATAACCCTGGTTGCTAGCAAATCAGCAATATAGGGAATGAGCCAATCATCGCAGGTTTCAATAGACTGATCTTCCCACATGCGGTCAATGCTACGACGGAGAATGGCTGCCTGAGTTCCAATCCGGTTGACCATTTCCCGTAAAGGACCAGGTGTGTCAAAAGTATCGGTGTCCTGAGTCCGATAGACAGCAGGCAGCAGGTTCCACAGCTTATCAGCGTAGTAAATTTCGTAATGGTCGCGGTCATTTCCCATAGTTATGTTCCCTCCACGGCGATGGTGAGATTTTCAGCTAACAATTGATAGAACTTGCCTTCGCCAGGAACGTAGCGACAGGGGGGAGGCGATAAAGAGACGGTGTTTGCAGAAAATTGGAGACCATGCACTGCAACTACCCCAGGAACGCTCTGACAGGCTGCATAAATTTGACTCTGATAGACAGACTGTCCAATCTGGATTGCATTCGCGCCAAATAAACCTGCATCGGCATCGAGCAGAGCTGTTTTGACACCAGCAACCACTGCATCTTGGAGATTTGTGGAGTTGATGCAAAGAGTCAGGGTCAGACTAATAGGGATGGCGATCGCCTGCTTTACCATTACGGGACGATTGGGATCGTCAGCACCATTGAGTGCAACTCTAGCAGCGTTAACTGCATTAACATCATCTCCGACATAAATTAATACTAAAGTTCTTTGCTCCTCTGGGTTCCAAGTCCAGTAAGCTTTTGCCTTCGCAACGCCAGGAGCTTGAGCCGCGATCGTCTCGTAATCATCGCCTGAAACAGCCCGACCCAAAGTGAGTACTGATCGGGGTGCATAGCGGCGGATCTGCTGCGGTGGATCGGGGTCTGCGCCACCACTCACTGCTACGGGATTATGAATGGCTTTTAAATTAGGGTAGGATTTAACAATAACATTTAATGTTCCGGCAATAGGGGCATCTTTACCGCTGCCATAGCGGTAAGTAGCAACAACATTGTTCACTCCCGAAGATAACCTGGCTCCATTTACACCATCTCCAAACTGCACATGAGTGTTATTACTCTCATCTTCGCTGGTGACAAAGATAGAGGCATCTCCAGTTTGTCCATAGAAACTGGGAACTTCTTTCCATTCCACTCCATTTACCCAGACGACCAACGTACTCTTATAGCTATCGCCCGAACTAGAGTCACCACTGAGTAAGTAGGTCAGTGGTGAATTTTTTAGCACAAACTCCTGTCCAGCAATACTCGCGTCTCCACTACCCAAGATTTCATTGGAAACAGTCTGTCCCCGCGAAACTGGGAGCAGGTTGAATAACATTTGTAATGGTGGCTTTAAATTGATGGATGAATTTGCTGAATTAGACAACTGGAGTACAGGTGGCGAACTACTAATCGAAGCAGTAGCGGCGATGCCATTCCCATCAGCACCCTCAAGCAATAGGGGAAGCTGACTCTTGCTTAAAGAAAATCCTTGGTCTGGGGTAATCTCTGGTTGTGTAGTGCTAAATGTTGCTGCGGGGGTTGGAATCAATGCCCCAACATCTTGCCAACCGTAATATACAAGGACAGTGGCTGTTTCACTGTCCCAATCCACTTTTAAGCTGGGAGTGAAACTAAGCTGGGTATGAG
>CAZZZY010000188.1:7429-9485 GCA_964658545.1 uncultured Acetobacteraceae bacterium
ATGGAGGCACCAGGGGAAGAAACTAAGATCGTAGGATCGGGGGGAGTGCCTGTGGGATTGGCATTCCAAACAACTTCTGTGTATTGTGCCACTTGAATGAGTTGGATCTTAGTCTCAGACTGGTATAGTAAAATCGGATCCTTTACCTTAATCTGACGAACGATAGACGCTAGATGGATCTGTCCATTACCGATGACGTTTTTACTGCCAGTGGGATACTGCCAAACTTGGGTATACTGATTGCTTTTCAGCAATCTATAGTCTCTTGCCTGAGCATTTGCTAACCGATGGTGAGTGCAAACAAAAATAACTCGCGTATTGACCTGTCCCCGTGGATCTTTCTCCGGATTCACCTTTTGGACAGTTACTAAAGCATATTCATTGGTTGAGCCAGACCAACCCTTATGCAAAAGCAGCAAATTATCTCCAGCTTTTACATTGCTGACCGTTCCCTGGAGCAGAACACTAAGGAGATGACTATTAGTTCCCTGGAGCAGAACACTAGTTTTTTGAAGCAACCCTGGATTGGCTTTGGGATCAGCCGCGATCGCATCGGGAAATTGAATGGGAGTATCTACATTCAGTTCAAAGATTTGGGGCTGCTTCCCTGGGCCTGGTTTGCTCTGAATTTGAAACCCTTGAGGCAAGGTAAAGGGCTTTGTCGGATCGCTCATCAGCGCGGCTACAGATCCCTGGGCACCGATACCGGGACGCGGACGATAACCTATGCCGCGGATTAACCTTTGCAGACTTTCAGGCAAATCGGCAGTTTGCAGATAGGCTTGATTCGCAATACGCTCGTTGTAAAAGGTGAGAATATCAGCAAGATAAGCCCACCACTCAACCATTTGGAGTGCTAAATCGCCTTTGGCACTAGGATGCCAGTTAAAGAGTTCCTGCTCTTGAATCTCCCCATTTATATCTTTTAGCGGTAGCAATAACGCCTCGCGAAAGGTTGTATAATCACCAATGCGATAAGAAATGGTGGTTTGTCCGGGAGGATTAAAGATAACTTGAGGATGGGTGATGCCCTCACAAGGGCAAATCGGCAGGTTGTTCATTTTCCTCCCTCTACGATAACTTTTAGTGAACCCCGCTCTGGTCTACTGGGATCGTTGTCCAGCCTCAGGATTGCGTTTGCAGAAACAGTTAATGTCTCTGGCAATTTCAGATAATTGGATGTGATTTTGCGTTGACGATACATAATTGAAATAATCCCTGCAACACCATAGGCTTTCTGAATCGCAGCCTCTAGCGCACTACGTTCTAGAGGTGTACCGAATGTGAAGTTGTCTACGTAGAAAAATCCAGTACTCCCGTCAGGAAACTTAGCGGCACTCAGGTTAGCTAAGACGGCAGCCTCTACATCCCCTCGAAAGGCATCGGGTGAAGCATAGAGGGAAATTTCTAGGTCGAGCGATCGATATTGTGGTTCAGGCACATAGGATTCATAGCCGGCAAGGCGATAGCGGTTCAGCAATTCGATCAGTTGAGTGTGTTCCTGGAGGGTAATACCTTCACTGCCTTTAGGGTCAGGTGTCGTAAAAACCGTTAGCCAACTCCCCGTCCAACGAAAGACCGTGCCAGCGCGCAATACCCACGGCAGTGTTTGGGCTGCTGCTTGGTAATCATCTGCTCGAACGGCACGATACTGTACGGCACGAAAAGCTTGGGGTGCTAGCCGACGCACTCGTTCAGCGGGTTCTGCATCCGCACCACCTGCTGCGGGGAAGGGGTTATTCACGCCTGAAATTCGAGATCCAGCAGCAGCATTGACGTAGATAATAGAGTCAGCAGGCACGTTTCCCCTTGCACCACCCCCCACCTGGTAAATCACTTGAAATACTGTGCCACCAGCAGGTAACTCCCCAAAGATTCCATCTCCAAAGCGAATCGTATCGCCACCATCGCCATCGTAGTCTTGTATGATGGAACTATCGGAGTTATGGGCAGTAAGACTGTAGCTAGTGGGATCGATCGTGAAGGCGGATTCAAACAACTCGGCTTGGAGTAGGCTTCTACGGCGGCTTCGGTGTTGAGAACGCATACGCAGTCG